>JAUIHJ010000101.1 GCA_030432015.1 bacterium | reverse complement strand
CGCTAAACCCGTTTGCCAATTACTACGCGATCGGCGGCACGGCAACTTCCGTGGCATTGGGCGACCTTGACGGTGACGGTGATCTGGATGTGGCCGCGGTGAATGCCCATGACGATACGATCACCGTTTTGACCAACGCTGGCGGAGGCACCCTTGTTTACGACCATGAGTATGGAATCACCGGCAGCGCAGATTCCATAGCCATCGGTGATCTTAACGGCGACGGCGACCTCGATGTGGCCGTGGCGAATGGCGCCGACGACGCCGTGTCTATTCTTCGCAACAACGGTGACGGCACCTTCGCCATCGAAGTTAGCTACGGCGCCGGCAACAGACCAGGCTTCGTAGCCATCGGCGACTTGAACGGCGACGGCGAACCTGATTTGGCCGCGGTGAACGAACTTAGCGATGACGTGTCGGTCCTGATACGCACTGAGGGACAAGAAGACTGTAACGACAACGGTGTCCTTGATGAGTGCGACGCCGACTGTGATGCCAACGGCGTGCCGGACGAGTGCCAGTTACCCGAACCGGAGGGGATGTACGTTTCGGACGCGATGTACGACGTCGGAAGTACGCCAAGCTTCGTGTCGTTCGATGATCTGGATGGCGACGGCGACTTCGACATGATCCTGACGAACAACGGGGATGACACCGTGTCGGTTCTGCTCAATGACGGCAGCGGCGCCTTCGCCAACGATGTTGCGTACGGCGTCGGCGGCGGTCCGAACGCCTTGGCACTTGGCGACCTCGACAGCGACGGCGATGTCGACTTCGCCGTGGCGAACACCGACGATCACAACGTCTCGGTACTTTTCAACAACGGCGACGGCACCTTCGCCGGCGAGACCCTTTACGCCGCTGGAACTGCACCTCTCTCCGTGGTCTTCGGTGACATCGACGGCGATGGTGACCTCGACATGGCCGTGGCCAATCGCGACTCGCAAAACGCATCGGTTCGACTCAACAACGGTGATGGCACGTTCGATGGCGAAGTGTTGTACAGCGCGGGTGCCGCTCCAGCGTCCGTCGTATTCGGAGACCTCGACGCCGACGGCGATCTCGATATGGCAGTGAGCAATCGGGACAGCGCAAACGTATCGGTTCGTCTCAATCTCGGCAATGGAACTTTTGCCGGCGAAAACTTGTACAGCGTGGCCGGCCAACCGCTTGCCACAACCATCGGCGACCTCGATGGCGACGGCGACCTCGATCTCGCGATGCTGGATCCCCTCCAAAGCGAAGTGTCGATCCTGTTCAACGTCGGCAACGGAACCTTTGCGTCTGAGTTTCGCTTCGGCGCCGGCAGCATTCCAGCCTTCATGGCCATGGGGGATGTCGACGGCGACGGCGACCTCGACCTGGCTTTGGGTAACTTTCAGATCGACGATGTGTCGGTCCTGCTCAACTCGGGCAATGGAACATTTGCAAGCGAGATTCGGTTCGGCGCTGACTCGGTTCCGTGGTACGTGGCCCTTGGTGATGTGGACGGCGATGGCGACCTAGATTTGGCCGCGGCAAGCTTCAACCGGAGGCGCGTCTCCATTCTGCGGCGCACCGACGGCGACTGCGACGCGAACGGTGTGCCCGACTACTGCGACATCGCCAGTGGCGCCAGCAGCGACTGCAACACCAACGGCATCCCGGACGGGTGTGAGTTGGCGACGGGGGTCGCCAATGACTGCAATGCCAACGGCGTCCCTGATGAATGCGACTGGAACGCGCCTGCACAGTTGTTCACCGCTGGTACGATGTACGGCACCGGCAGCAATCCTCTCTCTGTCTCCGCTGGAGACTTGGACGGTGACGGCGCCCCCGATCTCGCCGTGGCAAACTCAGGAAGCAACGGCGTGTCGGTTCTTCTCAACAACGGTAACGGTACCTTTGCCGACAACATCCCGTACGGCGCGGGAGACGGCGCGGCTTCGGTCGCGATGGGTGACCTGGACGGCGACGGCACCCCCGATCTCGCCGTGGCCAATCAATTTAGCGACAGCGTGTCGGTTCTCCTCAACAATGGTGACGGCACGTTTGTGGACGATGTGACGTATGGCACTGGCGGACGTCCGTTCTCCCTGGCAGTCGGCGATTTGGATGGCGACGGCGACCTCGATCTGGTCACCGCAAACTTGTCCGGTGTCAGCGTGTCGATTCTGCTCAACAACGGCGACGGAACGTTTGCCACCCACGTCCTGTACAGCGTCGCCGACGAACCATCGTCAGTGGCCCTGGGCGACCTGGACGGTGATGGCGACCTGGATTTGGCCGTGGCGATTTACGACAGCCCCAACGTGTCGGTCCTACTCAACAATGGCAACGGAACCTTTGCAGCCGAAACGCTGTATGCCGCCGGTGGCGGTCCGATTTCGGTTGCCTTGGGCGACATGGATGGCGACGGCGACTTCGACCTGGTCAGCGCAAACACGGCGGGTCAGAACGTGTCGGTCCTGCTCAACAATGGCAATGGAACCTTTGCAGTCGGTGTGCAGTACGGCAACAGCATCGACGCGGAATTCGTGGCACTGGGTGACCTGGACGGTGACGGCGACCTTGACGTAGCCGTAGCAAGTTCCAGCGATGACCGCGTCTGGGGTCTGTTCAACAGCGGCGACGGCACCCTCACTGACGAAGTCCACTATGGTGTCGGCAATGATCCAACGTCCGTGGCGATCGGCGACCTCAACGGCGACGGCAACCTCGACCTCGCCGTAACGAATTACTTCCTTGATAGCGTGTCGGTCTTGTTGCACACCATCGCCGACTGCAATGGCAACGGAATTCTCGACGAGTGCGATCTCGCCAATGGGATCGGCAGCGACTGCGACGGCAACGGCATTTTGGATGACTGTGATCTCGCCGCCGGTCTCATCGATGACTGCGACAATGACGGCGTGCCCAACGCGTGCGAGGTGCCCGGTCCGGCTGACCTGTTCGCCCAAGACGTTTTGTACGATGCCGGGGATAATACGGTCTCCGTGGTGGTCGGCGATTTGGACGGTGACGGTGACCTCGACTTGGCCGCGGCGAATCAGGCCAGCCACGACGTGTCGGTCCTGCTCAACAATGGCGATGGAACTTACGCCGCCGACGTCGTGTACGGCACAGGCAGCCGCCCAACTTCGTTGGCCATCGGCGATCTGGATGGTGACGGCGACCTCGACCTGGCGACCGCGAATCAGGACAGCGACGACGTGTCGGTCTTGCTCAACAACGGCGACGGCACGTTTGCCAACGACGTTGTGTACGGCGCCGGCGACCGTCCGTGGTCCGTGGCGATTGGCGATCTTAACGGCGATGGCGATCTCGACCTGGTCGTGGCGAACATCGGTATCTCCGACGTGTCGGTGCTGCTCAACAACGGCAATGGAACGTTCGCCAACGACGTTCTCTACAACGTCGGCGTCAGCCCGACCGCCGTTGGCATCGGCGACCTGGACGGAGACGGCGACCGCGATCTGGTCGTTGCAATCGACAGTTCAACCGTGTGGGTCCTGCTCAACAACGGCAATGGCGCGTTTGCCAGCGGCGTTTCGTACGGAGTCGGTTTCCGTCCACAGTCCGTGGTGATCGGCGACCTCGATGGCGACGGCGACCTTGACGTTGCGACGGCGAACATGAACAGCGACAACATATCGGTCTTGCTCAACAACGGCGACGGGACGTTTGCCGCCGGCGTCGTGTACAGCGTGGGTGACCGACCGAGGGCGATGGCGATGGCCGACCTGGACGGCGACGGCGACTTCGACCTTGCCGCCTCATGCACAGGCAGCCTCGACCTGTGGATCCTGCGTAACATGGGTGACGGCACGTTCGACAGCAATGTCTGGTCCGGTATGGATGCGCCTCGGTATTCCATCGCGGTTGGCGATCTGGACGGCGACGGCGATCTTGATTTGGCCTCGGCCAACTGGACCAATGACAATCTGTCGGTGCTGCTGCACATTGACGGCGATTGCAACGGCAATGGCGTCCCCGATGAATGCGAAATTGCAAGCGGTGAATTGAGCGACTGCAACGGCAACGGCATGCCGGATGCGTGCGAAATGTCCGGTGGATTCGCACCAGACTGCAACGCCAACGGCGTTCCGGACGAATGCGAACTGGACTGCGACGCCAATGGTGTTCCCGACGAATGCGAGGCGTTCCCGACGACGTTGTCGCTGAATACCACCAATGCAGATGATGCTGCGTTCCTGGGCGCTCCGGACAATGTGTTCTATGGTCTGGGCGGACGGGTGGTCGAATACGACTTCGGCGACGACCGCATCGTTGACGGCTTCGGACCGGACTTCAATGTGTACGAAGTCGATTGGGGTACAGCCGAGTTCGGCAGCATCAACGTGACCGTCAGCGAGAACGGTGTGAACTATGTCAGCGTAGTCAGCACCGAAGCGCCGGTCGTGCCGCTACCCGGCGATGATGAACACGACAACCCTGCGTTCGCACGGTCGTACGACTTGCAGGGGTCGGGACTGGCGGCCGTGCGTTACGTCCGAATTGACGGCAACGGATCGGGACCGTCCGGCGCTACGGTCGGTTTTGATCTCGACGCCATCGGCGCCATTAACAAGGCATTGATCGGTTGCGTTTCGCCGCCTGGCGATTGCGACGGCGACGGCGATGTGGACTTGAATGACTACGCCGACTTCAAAAGCTGCATGCAGGGCGTCGGTGGGGCGATGGGCGTCGGCTGCGAATGCTTCGACTCCGACGCGGACGGCGACATCGACCTGTCTGACTTCGCGGAATTCCAGTTGATTTTCATCGGGAGCTGACGCGACACGGCGTGTTGGCAACAACACGAAGCACGAAATAGGGGAGGGCGTGTCTGGGTAACAGGCGCGCCCTCCAGTGCAATTGTCATGTCGATGCAAAGGCCTTTCGCAGTCATTGGTAATAGAGCATGACCGGAATTGATACAACCTCGCCACTCGCCTTCGAGGCTGAACCGATGACGATTGCCGGTCCCATGATCGACGGCGGACGATTGGGTTCGCACTCGTTCCAGTTGCCAAAAAGTGACTGAGGGTTCGTTGGCGGTGCGTTGATGGCCAAGTCCATGATCAGGCGAGCGTCTTTTGCGGTCACCTGTCCGTCGCCATCAACGTTCATGATCATCTGCACCGGCAAACTACCGATCGACATCCGCAAAGCCGCCAGCGCATCGAGGCTTGTGATGTTTCCATCGCCATTGAAATCGCCACGGACAGATTCTCCTAGGACGCGAATGATCCCCTCATGCACCATGAAATGGACCCGCGCGTTGTCGGTTCGATTGGCGAGGGTCACATCCCCAGTGACCGCGATGGCATCGCCCGGATTACCGCGCAACCTGAAGTCCAATCGGCACAACGTGTATTCGCCAGCTGCACCTTTCTGATCGGCCAATCCGATGCGAATGACGCCCGGTGGTTCGGCGTTCATTTGCAGAAGCGTTGAAGATTCGACTTGTCCGACAGCCGAATCAACAAGTTGCAGCTTGTCGGTTGGATAGTTAATCGTCAGGTTTAGATTGCCGAGTCGCCCATCGCCAACGCTTTGATGGTGTCCCCAGTCACTATCGTTGTCGCCGCGAGGCCCCCAGTCACCATGTCCGCTGACATTGGGGCCCGCGTGATTGTTTCCGGCGTGGTCTGGCATGTTGATCGTGATGATGCTGCTATTTCCCAACAGGCAATCGCGCACGAAATCGCGAAGTGCCGGTAATTCCCCACGATACGCCACCTGTTCATGTTCGTGGACAGCCTCGATCCACGTGACGCAGTATCTGCTTTCGTGGTATTTCGTATTCCATCCGTCAGGCGGTTGCACATTCGTGATGATGCGATTGAGCCATTGTCCGTATTGGCTGATTCGCCAAGGTCCGAGATCGGACTGGGTTTCATTTCGCAGGCGCGTCGCGATCGCAATCCATTGATCGATGCAGTCCTGGACCTTTGGATCAAGACAGTCGTCGTCCACCGACTGACCACGATCGCCCGCGTTGCGCGACGGATCATCGTCTGCGTCATCGCCTGGAATCATATCGCTACCCGTTGTCGCGCTGCCGGCCTGCTCTCCGAGAATGGAGATGGTCGTGTTGCTGTTCGATCCTGGATTGTCGAGGACAATCTCGACGTCGCCGGTCGTTTCGGCGGGATCGAGTCGCTTGTAGATGTACGCGACGCGAACTTCGAGGAAATCATCGTTGAGCCGGCCGTCACCTTTCCGCGACTCCCCGCTGAACAGCAGTGTGAACCACGGGCGCTTGTTCGACGAAGGGCCGGGGTTCGCTTTGAATTCGACCGTACCTTGACCGACCCGGCGGTTTTGGTTCTTGGCGCGTTTTCCCCAGATTTTGGCGTCCTTGGTCAACATGAGCATGCCATCGCGTTCGGCCAACTCGCTGTTCTCGGCTGTCGTAAGGCCGGGGTAGACCTTCGAAGTCGGGCGGCTGCTGCCAAGTCCGAATGCCTCCGCCATCGGGCCTGATTTGTTCCCCGCGCAATCGGATGTGATCACCTGCAAATCGACGGTGAACGTCTCACCGGATCGTATGTAGCGAATGTCTTTGTTAAAGCGCCATTTGTACGTGACTTTTTCGCTGCAATCCGGCGGTGCTTTGAAGTTCGAGAGAATAATGCCGCCGTCGGCATCGGCTTCCAATTCGATGGGCGACTTGAATCGCTGGCCTTCCTTGACGCCAACCGCCACATGGGTCAGTACGTAGTCGAAGCGTTCGCTGTCATCGGCGATCGCGGCGTCATTAGAAATTCCGGCGAACGCGCCCGCCATCAGGACGGCCAACACCTGCTTTAAATGTTTGGTGTTACTGCGCCCGGTGTGACATTTGATTTCGTCTTGACCAATCATCGTTGCACCTTTTCTGTGTCGTTCGGTTTCGCCCGCCGCCCCAGCAAGAGTCCAATTACGAACACAACGGCAATCGCCGGCGCCCAGATCCATGTAGAGACAGATTCCTCTGGCGGAGGTGGCGGAATTTCATTGGAAGATTCGATGCTCGGCTTGGCAAAAATCACCGTGCCATTCTCAGCGGTAGTGGGGATTGCGGTCAGTTTCACCGCGTCGTGTGCAGTGACCTTATCGACGACAAGTTGCGCCTTGCCCTGGGCAACTTGTGACGACCGAAATTTGATTTGCAGTACTTCGCCGTCGTCCGAGAATCCGTCGCCGTCGATCAGGGCGATCAGCAGCTTTCCGGGACTAACTTCGCCAGCGCGCAACATCCCGTTGGCAGCGATTGGGCCGACAGCCGCTTCGACAAACGTGAGCACTTCAGGATCGAACGAGATGCTGACATCGAGCGCTCCGATACCTGTCGCGCCGTCCATCGTCACGCTGACAGCCAATGGTTCGCCCGGCGACGCGGCGGTGTTGACCACGCGCAAAGTCGAAGGGGCTGCAATGGTAGATCCGGTGTAAGTGAGTGTGGGAATGAGTGCTGCAACGACGAGCCGATGCGACCGCATGGCACACCCCGTCTCTCGGCGGCACCCCGCACATCTGGGGTCATACCGCCTCGGTAACAAGTCGAGCTAAGTCCGCATCTCAACCGCCGAGCCGTCTTGACAAGTCTACAGCGCAAAAGCGGTTGGCACAAAATTCAATAGGGGGGCGAATTGAACAACGCCCTTCAATCTGAGGGAATAGAACGGTCTTCGAACTCGAGTTGCGATGAAAAAAGAGATTTTTTCGATGTTCGGTTTGCTTGTCCGAATTGAACCTCCGGCACTCAACTCAGGCGGGGTACTTAACTTCTGTCTGCCGCTCCGCCCGCGATTTCTGAGACCATCGTGTTCTGCAGGAAATCCAACTCGGATTCAACGACTTTCTTCCATCTCTCGTGGGCCAAGCATGGATGGGCGTCACTGCATCGCTTGTTCTCGAACGGACATGTCCTGTGCTGGAACTGCTCGAACGGAATCAGAACGTCGTATAGTCTGGTGCGGTTAGGCTTGCGGCGCATGGCGAATCCGCCGGTCTTTCCTCGCGATGATGTCAGCACACCTTGGCGAACCAGGTCGCCTAGAATCTTGGACAGATACTTGGGCGGTATGTCGGTCTCAACCGCAATCACGCGACCCGGGATGGGCCAGTCGTCCATGTGCTGAGCCATGTGGATCATGGCACGCAACGCATATTGGCCACTCAGTGATAGCATGATCCCACCTCGCTCGTTTGGTGATTGCCGATAACTACATATCCATATCGACTATAGTCCAGGCACGTCGCCTTTGTCCAACGGCTTGTGTATTGTCCTGCTTTTCGGCACTTGCAGCTTCAACTGAACCAAACCTGATTCCTGGCTTATGGCGCTTGCGCCGTCGCCTGTTTCTGTCTCCATAACATCCATCAGTTCGCAATCGTGATGGGACTTGGTCCCTTGGATGTACCATTGATGGCAACGCTTGATTCCCAACCGCAAGACCGGGCGAGGACAGGCGTCTACGCAGTCGCCGCACCGCGTGCACTCGGGATGATCGACGCTCAACCGGTGGGCGAGCGAATAGTCCTCCATGACCCGCACACCCATCGGGCAATGCAACGTGCATTGGCGGCAGGGCGTCTTACCGGCTTCGGTGGGGTTAATACGCACGCGCAGCAGTCCCCATCGACCCACCAGCGAATACAGCGCCCCCAGTGGGCAAACCACGCGGCACCAGAATCTCGGAAAGGCCCATTCCAATAGCGCTAAGGCGCCAACCACGATGATGCCGGCAAATGCTCCGTGAACAATCGCCCACGCGAGGAGATTGATCGGAGAGACCGTTTGAAAGATCGGCAAGCGTAGCGTGATCGTGAGCCCAAGCGTGATGCCGAGTATGGCATAGCGCCATTGAGCAGACGATGACGAAACTGGAATACGTCGAACTCGCGTGCCGCGCATCAAGAAACGCCGCAGTGATTGATTGATGTCAAGCACAAGACCCAAGGGGCAGACCCAACCGCAGAAGACAGGTCCATACAAGACGGCAAACGCGAGCAGGATAACCATTCCCATCACAAGGGCGGTATCGATTTGGCGGCTGGCGAGTAAGACGTCCGCGCCTGCGAGCGGGTCGACAAGCGGGATCCAATGTGCAACCAATGTGGCTGTCGTCGCACCCTTGAACCATGGAAACCAGTCGAAGCGTCCGAATAGCAGCAACAACACAAACACGGTTGCGACCAATCGACGCGCATAAACCCAGCGAAAGAGACGCGGTTTGGCACTCATGTCCGCGACCCCGTACTCAAGGCAACATTCGGTCGCACGGGAATCGATGTCGGATCGGTGGGGCAGGCGTGATCGCAGAGCCCACATCCAATGCATGTACTCATGTCGACCACCGGTCTCAGGCGGTTGTCAAAACGAATTGCTTCATTGGGAAAGGGGCATGCATGCCAGCAGGACCGGCACACCGTTCCGTTGTACGCAAGGCACTTGGATTCGTCGATTGCCGCGAGGCCCATGCGAATGCTGCGATCATCCGCGACGGGTTGCAGTGCGGATGTCGGGCAAACCGCGATGCATTCCAATCGGTCGCGCCCCTGACAGAGGTAACACGGCGTTTCGCGCGTATCCACATAGGGCGACCCATTGGAAACGCCAAACTGAACACCGACCGCCAACTTGATCGAGTCGAAAGGGCAGGCGGTGACACATTGTCCACAACGAATGCAGGTGGCCAGGAACTCAGCTTCACTTCGCGCACCAGGAGGTCGCACAAGCGCGGGTTCGAGCGCACGACCGGGTCGTCTTTGGACCCAAGCGCCGATGCCAGTCCCTGTGGCGATACCGGCCACAAGCATGAATTGCCGACGATTCCAACTCATTGTCGGTCACCTTTCACCGACCTTTGGTGCGACCGGTGTCTCGATCGCGCGAGTCTGCACGTGGCAGCTGCGACACTTTGACTGCAGGAGGATCTTGGGGAGATTTTCATGGCGGATCAGTGGTGCACCCTGAATGCCGCGGGTGTGGCACATCAAACAGTCATCTTTGTTCCACGCATTCTGGTGCGACTCTGAGTTGGGCATCATGGGTGGAAAAGCGTTGTCGTCGAATCGACTCGCTTTACCCTTCACTTCTTTCGCGGCTTCGCGTTGACTGCGCGGCAATAGACCTGGAATGAGCACATGGCAGCTTCTGCACTTGGCCGTCATGAGCACGTCGGGCATATTGCGATGCTTGACTTCCGGCGCATCGGCCACACCCGTTTCGTGACAACGCATGCAGTCGTTGCGCATCCATGCGTCGCGGTGCCACGCGGTGTCCGGCAGCGGTGGGGGAAAGGCGTTGTCAGCGAACTGGATATTGCTTCGATCACCGGCGATGACCGTGGGAGCAGTCGATGAACCGGAACCCGCAGACTCTTTCTCGGAGTCGCTCTGCACCGGAACCAATTCTTCGGCGTCGACAGGCTCCATCGGAAGTACCTCGACATCCTGCTTGTCGCGATCTGAAGGCGGCGTTTCCGCGCGCTGAGCCATCACGTAGCTCATGACAAGAACGAGCGGGACAGATGCGGCAAGCCAAGTTCGAATCCTCATCGCATTCACTCCAATACGCTCACGCTTTGGCCAGCTTGACGGCACAAATCTTGAATTCGGGTTGCTTGGACCCAGGATCAAACGCATCGATGGTCACGTAGTTAATAAATGCGCGATCGTCTTCCCAATGGAACGGCGCAAAGACCATTCCTTTTCGCGGCATATCCACGACGCGCGATTTCATGACTGCTTCGCCGCGTCGCGAAGTGATTCGCACCTGGTCGCCATTACGAATGCCAAGCTCGCGCGCGTCCTCTGGGTTGATCTCCACGAACGCTTCCGGATACGCCCGACGAAGTTCATCCGCTTTCATCGTCATCGTGCCAGTATGCCAGTGCTCGAGCACACGACCCGTCGAAAGGATGAATGGATATTCGTTGTCGGCTGGCTCGGCGGGCGGCTTGACCGGTCGCAACCACACGATGGCGCGGTGATCCGGGGCTGCATAGAACTTGGTGTCGCCAGGTGAAAGGGAGTTGTCGGCATAAGGACCCCTGTCGAGTATTGGGTCCTCACCCTTGACGTAGCGGCGGGCCGTTCCCGGATGATCTTCTGTCGGTGCGGGCCAGCGCACCCCGCGCTCGGCGTGCAATCTCTTCCGAGTAATGCCCATGAAGTCGTATGCCGTACCCTTGGACGCCTGACGCATTTCGTCCCAAATGTCATCCGTCGTCTTGAATTTGCCTTTGATGTATCCGCGCTGCACGACGCCCAAGTCTTCGAGTCGTCCGGCCAAGTCGAGAATGACATCGAAGTCGGAGCGCGCTTCACCCGGCGGGCTGATGATTTGCGGATGCAACTGGTAGCGCCGCTCGGACATACCAAACACGCCCGTTTTCTCCGCCCACATAGCCGCAGGAAGCACGAGGTCCGCCAACTCGGTCGTGCGGGTAGGATACGCATCGATCACACAGACAAACGGTTTGTTGGGCCGGGGTTTTCCCATGGCGTCTCGATGGCGGTGACAGTTCGGAAGCGAATGACCGGGATTCGTCGTGCAGATCAGCATCGCCTGGATCTTGTCCTCTCCGAGGGCTTCAAACATGGCAATGGTATGAAGTCCAGGCTCGTCGGGAATCGTTCCGGGTTTGCTTCCCCAAAGAGTCTCCATCTCCGCGCGATGATCGGCCTTCGAAACGGATCTGCCGTATGGCAAGATGTGACAAAGTGAGCCAGTGTCGCGGACGCCGCCACAGGCATTGGGCTGGCCCGTCAGCGAGAATGACGTCGCACCCGGTTTGTTGATCTGCCCGGTGATCAAGTGGAGGTTGTGCATGAGGTTGTTGGCCCACACGCCGGTGGTTCGCTGATTCAGGCCCATCGTCCACAGCGACATGGTCGGTCCGACAGCAAAGAGTCGGGCCGCTTCGCGTATGCGGTTGGCGCTGACACCGCAGATCCGTTCTGCTTTTTCGGGTGTGAAGTCGTCGAGGAATTTGACATAGTCATCAAAGCTGACATTGGTCGGTTTACCGTCGCGAACGATTTTGAACTGTGCATGCTTGTCGATAAAGTCGCGGTCGTGGCGGTTCTCCGCAATAATCGTCTGGGCCATGGCGTGAAGAACGGCGAGGTCAAACCCTGGAACAGGGTCGAGATGAATGTCTGCGACGTGTTTCACCGGGCTTTTTCGCGGATCGAGTACGACAATCAACACATCGCGGCCGGCCTGTTTGCGTGCGAGAATCTGATCGAAAATGACCGGGTGGCACTCAGCCGTGTTTGACCCGACGAGAAAAAACACTTTCGCGTGCTCAATGTCGTCGTAGCAACCCATCGGCTCGTCTTTACCAAACGTTGTGACGTACCCGCCCACGGCGCTGGCCATGCAAAGTCGCGGGTTACCTTCAACGTTGTTGGTCCCGATCCCGCCTTTGAACAATCGATTGGCCAAGTAGCTCTCTTCAGACATAGCCTGTCCGGAACCGTAAAACGCAACGCTGTCAGTTCCATGTTTCTTGATCGCGCCGGCGAACTTTTCAGCAAGCAGGTTCATCGCCTCGTCCCATCCGATGCGGACGAATTCACCGTTCCGGCGAACCATCGGGTAATTGAGGCGATCTTCGGAATACACGATCTTCGGTAGGAATAGAGCCTTGGCGCACACAAGCCCCTTGGTCGTAGGGTGCTCGGGATCGCCGCGAAGCGACACCAATTGGCCATCTCGGACGCCGAGCATCACGCCGCATCCTGTTCCACAAAATCGGCACACTGATTTGACCCAACGGGTCTTACCGCCTCCGTTCGATTGTGCCAACGCCATCGGACCGCCGGCGGCTGCGCAAACCGCAGAAATCGCGGATGCCTTGATAAAATCGCGTCGTGTCGTTTCCATGTTCAAGCCACTTTCGTTGGATTCTATTGATTTGATCAGGCGGTCAGGCGCTGGTCTTTTTCCAATTCGTCTTCGATGTTGGCATACACCGGCCACACACACATCACGCCATCGACATGCTCAATTTGTTCACGCAGACAATCGTGCGCTGAGTCCAGGTTCGGCGCTTCGATCAACATGCCCACCTGGTCGTTACCTTCGACATTAAAAACAGAAACGCCGGGAATGCTGTTCAGTGACACGACCGTTTGCTGGCGACTGCTGGTTTCCACTCGTGCGATCAGACCGATGATGGCCATGACTCACCTCGTTAACAGGTTGCCGCCGGGATCGAATCCACCAGCGTGCATAGGGTTTCGTAGTACGCGTCCTGGTCCATTCCACAGAGCGCGGCGCCGAAGACTTCAGCTTTTTCATGCGATGCGACATCGCCATAGTTGACACGCACCAATTGATAGGCGACGAGCATCGCCAAGACGTCGTCGCGGTGTTCGAAATGGGGGTGCAGATACAGTCTGAATCCATCCTGTGGGCGACATCCGACGGGTTCAGGAAATCCGTACTCGCCTGTTTGGAGCGGCGCATCGTCGAATACCAGCGTCACCGGATAGCGCACGATTTCGCGGTCTTCGAGGAGTGCCTCGACACCAGCGAAATCCATGCGCTCCCCATACCGATTTCGCGCAAGTTCGGCCACGGACAACAGGTGATCGCGAAGCGCGATCGCGCCGTCTCGAACAGTTGGTTTAACTTTGCGAAATCGTTTTGCCATCGCCCACCTTCATGCGCCATGCGAAATCAGTTGTTGTATCGGGCGCGGAATTCCTCTGCAGCTTTGGCACGTCGCTCGCGCTCTTTATCGTCCATCCGGTTCGTGTACCAAAGATGCTCAGGGGCATCGAGCACCGAAGCGATCTTCGCTTTCAAGTCCTCTGCGGCTTTCTTCTTCGCGGGGTCGTCCGAATGCAGATTGTGCTCGACGAGTTCTTCGAGTTCCGGGATGTACTCGGTGTAGAAGTTGCGGGCGATCTCGTAGGTTCCGTGCCAGTGCGTGTAGTCCGGCCCCATCATCGACGCCCCGTGCCTTGCGCGGCGACCTTCGTGGTGCCAGATTTCAAACCAAACGAAGTCGAGTTTGTTCGAGAACTTGGCTGGCTTGAGCAATGGTTGGGCGGCCGCGTACAGTTCGGCTCCGGGCTTGGCGAACTTGTCATTGTACAGCTCGATGAGTTCGTCGTATTGCACGTAGAAATTGTCCACCCAGTTTTGATTGTGGCAGTTCAGGCAAACATTCTTCATGTTCTGTCGACGCACCTGCCAGGGAACATCCTTGCCAGGCAAGTCCATTTTGGCGTCTGCGATTTCCGGACGAACGGAAACCACCGGCCGATTGTTCCAACTGATCCGCATGCCGATGTCGTGCGTCACCTGTTGATCTTTGGTAGCCGACATGTGGCACGTTGCACAGGTGGGAGCCGCCCACTAGTCCTCACCCCCGACCCATTTGTTGCTGTCGAGATTCATGCGGTCGATGTTGGCCGCGAAGAGGATACCGTGCTTCGATTCTTCATAGATTTCTTTCTGCGGATGGTCTGGCCCCATGTGACACTTGCCGCACGTGTTGGGATGGCGCGCCTGTGCCGCCGAGAATTCATGGCGTGTATGGCAAGCCGAGCGTGAACAGGTGCGCGACGGATAGGGTTTGCGTCGCCGTTGTGCCGTCACACAAGGTTACCGGTATCGTGGCGGAGAGGATGTTGCTTTGGTCGGCGATGCCATACGAGTGGTACGCGGAGTCCAAGCGTACGTCGGGATCATCGAGCCACCAGTAGCGGTTGTCATAGAGTGCATGAAGCTCTGCCGGCCCGGCGCTTGGATAGGTATACGGAACGTTCCAGTGGT
>JAUIHJ010000844.1 GCA_030432015.1 bacterium | reverse complement strand
CGGACCTGCTGTTGCTCGACGAACCGACTGCCGGCCTCGATCCCGAGGGTAGAGCCGCGATGCTCGCGTTACTCGGAGCGCTGGCCGGGCGACCAGGCAAATCGTTGATTCTCTCCAGCCATTTACTCGGCGATATCGAACGGGTCTGCACGTCGGCCGTGATCCTGAATCAGGGTCAGGTGGTGGGGGTTGGCGGGCTAACCGAACTCAGGTCCGAAAGCCAGCGAGTTTACCGACTGCGTTGGGACGGCGACGCAACGCCTTTCCTTGCCTCGCTCCGCGAGCGTGGTGTCGACGTGCAAATCGCGGCGCCGGTCGCCGGACACGATGACCAAGCTCGGGCCATCGTCCCGGCGGGCTGGAAGACTCGGACATTTTTTTCCGAGGCCCAGAACCACGCTGTCTTACTCACTGGGCTGGAGCCGGAAGAGGAAGATTTGGACGCGATTTATCATCGCATGATCCAACGTTCCACCCCCGCCGCCGCAGCAGTGGCGGAAGACGCGTCGGGAGGTTCGGCGTGAATTTCGAACCATCCCGTTATCGTGACTGGTCCGGCGCGCTCCGTCCAAGTTGTCTGGCGTGGTGGCCGATCGCGCGCACCAGCATGCTGCTGGTCCTTCGTCGCAAGATGTTCTGGCTGCTGTTCGCCTTGGCACTGCTCAACTTCCTCTTCGTCTTTGCGACCATCTATCTGAAAGCGCAAGTTGCCAGTCAGAATCCCGCATTGAGTCGCTTCGTCGACCGCATCCTTTCCTCGGTCACCGGGACAGGAGAAACCTATCGCGACTTTATGTTTGCGCAAGGCACGGTGACGATGCTGCTGCTCGCCCTGGCCGGCTCGATGCTGGTCGGAGACGACCTGCGGCGAGGAGGGTTGACATTTTACCTTTCGCGCCGGATCAGCCGCTGGCACTACGTAACGGGAAAGCTGTTGTCGATCGGGCTCCTGGTTTCGTTGACGACGACCGTTCCGGCGCTGATTCTTTATGTTCAATACGGCCTGCTTTCGGAATCGACCGGATACTTTCGCGAGAACCTCGGAATCCTGCGCGGCATTCTGGGTTACGGCCTCATCCTCTCGGTGACACTCAGCCTGCTACTCTTCGCGATGGCGTCGTGGCTGCAGAAGACCGTACCGCTGGTGATGGCCTGGACGTGCTTGTTCGTCCTGGTTCCCGCATTGGCCTCTCTGCTGCGGCGCGTGTTTGATGACCGCAACTGGTTGCTGCTTATTCTCTGGCGCGACATCCGCCTGCTGGGCACATGGTGCTTTGGCGGCATCGACAGTGATCGCGAGTTGCAACTGCTGTTCCCTGCCGCGGTGGTCGTGCTCGTTGTGTGCCTCCTGTCGATTGTGGCTTTGATCCCGCGAGTTCGCGCCGTGAGGGTTGTTCAGTGACCCTTTGTCAAATCGACCATGTGTCCAAGTGGTACGGTCCGGTGATCGGGCTCAACGATGTGACGCTCGACATTGAACCGGGCATCACCGGCCTGGTCGGACACAACGGGGCTGGCAAGAGCACCATGATCAAGCTCCTGACGGGTGAATTACATCCCAGTTTGGGAAGCGTGCGGATCCAAGGCCGAAGCGCGTGGTCGGCGGCCGCGAAACGTCATATCGGCCATTGCCCGGACGTCGATGCGTTTTACGAGGAGATGTCCGGGCGTACGTTTGTGACGACCATCGCTCGACTACATGGCTTTAGCCCCCGGGCGGCACGCGCGCGGACCGACGAAGTGATCGCTCAGGTCGGCATGGCGGATCGAGCGAATCGACCGCTGGCGACGTACTCCAAGGGGATGCGGCAGCGGATCAAGTTAGCCCAGGCGTTGGTGCATGATCCGGATCTGATTGTGCTCGACGAACCGCTCAACGGAGTGGACCCCGTGGGACGCGTGGAATTGATCCGGCTGTTTCGCGAGTTACGTGACCGGGGCAAGGCGATTTTGATTTCGAGCCACCTCCTTGACGAAATGGACACGTTGGCAGACCGAATTCTGTTTATCTGCCGCGGTCGCATACTCGCTTCGGGATCGCTGGCGGAAATCCGGGCCATGCTGGACAACCACCCGTCGAAAATTCGCCTCAAGGCCGCTGGCGCGCGGATCCTGGCGACGCGTCTTCTGAGCCTCGAGACGGTCCAAAGCGTCGACCTGAGCAACAGGGACGAATTGCGATTGGAGGTTCTCCGGGTCAAGGAGTTCTTTGGGCAACTGGCCGAAGTCGTCTCGCGGGAAGGTCTCGATATCGAACGCTTACACGTCATCGACGCTTCAACGAAAGCCGTTTTTGACTACCTGATGGAAACCGTCAATCATCCACGCTGATCTGGTGTCGACCGACCGCATATGAAGACAACGCCCGTACCTGGAATCGCAGGTCAACTCTCCGCCTGCTTGCATCTATTCGGACTCTCGGCGCGACGGTTACTTCGCTCGCGCCAGACATTCGTTTGCCTGCTGCTGCTTGGCTTGGCGGCGATTGCGGTAGCGGCGTGGTCCATGCGCCGCGAGCGGACGCCGGAGGAATTCATCGAAGAAATTTTTCTGGCCGTCTTCGTGTCATTCCTGCTGCCGATCTTCTCCTTGTCGCACGCGACGGCCGGCATCGCGGCAGACCGCGAAGAGCAAACGCTGGTTTACTTGCTTGTTTCCCCGTTGCCGCGTCCGCTGACCTATCTGGCAAAGAGTTGCGCGTCCCTGCTGCTGGCCA
>JAUIHJ010000100.1 GCA_030432015.1 bacterium | reverse complement strand
GCGTTGTCGCGTTGCTGGTCGCCCCGCGGCCATCCGCGTTGCAGGCGCAAGGCGTCGAATCGCGGGTGCCTCCGACGCCGATCGGCATCGCGGACCGTTCGTGGGCTCAGTTTGGCATTGGGTCCTGGAAGTCGGTGCGGATTTCCAAAGAGGTCTTCAGTTCCGATGGCAAACTTGAGTCGATGACCATCCAAGACGGTACCAGCACGCTGACGGCGGTCGATGGAGATCGATTTACGTTACGGGAAGAGGTCACGTTGGAGGTTGCCGGCAAGCGGTTTGACCCAGCGGCCCGGATCATCGAACGAGGGCCGTACAACGAGACCGCAGAGCAGGAAGTTTCGACCAGACGACTTGCTGACGCGACGGTCACGATCAGCGAACATGAGTACCCCGCTCAGGTCCACGCAATCACGCTTTCCGACCAGAAGAGCAAGTGGATCAGCACCGTGCACTACGCGCCCGACTTGCCGCCGTTCTTCCTCAAACGGCACACGATCTGTACGGATTTAGCCAGTGGCAAGGTGAACTACGAGTCGACGGTCGAAGTGCTGGCCCTTGAGATGCCCCATCGTGTCTTGGCGGAAATCAAACCTACCGCCCACATTAAGACCGTGCATATCCAAGGGAATCTGACAACCGTCACCCTTGAGGTGAGCTGTGGAAGTGTCCCGGGGCATATTGTGGCGCATACGGCCAAGAAGGTCACCGCAGATGGCCGACTGGTTGAACGCAGCACCCTCGAGTTGCTGGAATACGAAGTCGCCAGCAAACAGGTCGAGGCACGTGGTTTGGGCCGCCCCCGCTTGCTGGGCAAGCGGCGCTCTCGCGGTAATCCGTAGCGGTCGAGTCGGTTGGAAATCGGTCCGGAACCGGGCGCTTTTTCTCTGGGATTTTTTGCCTCGGAGCGACTCAACCTTTCTTCCTGCAAAGACTTGCGTTCCTCAGATCAATCTTGACTAGGAACGGTGGGCCGCTATAATTCGTTCAAATGTGAAGATCGGTAGTTTCGGAAAGCCCCGAAATTGCTTACGGTTGGAGCGGTCTAGGAAGATGTGCGGTTTGCGTATGCCGCGAAGCCTTGTTAATGAGGGAGCTAGGGATCGGCGTAACGTGGGAGGGCCACGGAGGTTTTGAGCATGTCATCACGGCGGCTCACTGTTCTCAAATTGCCAATCCTACCATCGGCCAGGAAGGGTGGTATTACACCATGACGACAAAGACTGTCTTTACGACGGGAGAAGCTGCAAGGATTTGCAAAGTCAGCCAGCAGACGATTATTCGCTGCTTTGACAATGGCAGCCTGAAAGGATTTCGGGTCCCCGGCAGCCGCTTTCGTCGGATTCCACGCGATCAGCTATTTCAGTTCATGAAGGAAAACGGCATTCCCACGGATGCCTTAGAGAGTGGGAAACGCAAGGTCCTCATTGTTGATGATGACGTTGAATTGGTCGAGTTGCTAGTTGACGTTTTCGAGCGTGACGGTCGATTCGAGATTCGAACCGCGAACAACGGATTTGATGCGGGCATGTTCGTGAAAGAGTTCCGCCCAGACCTTGTTGTGCTCGATGTCATGCTGCCTGATATCAACGGCAAGGAAGTTTGTCAGCGCGTGCGTAGCGACTCCAGCCTGGACGCTGTCAAAATCATCTGCATCTCTGGGATGGTCGAACAGGACAAGGTTGCTGACCTCCGTGCCGCCGGTGCGGACGACTTCATGCAGAAGCCGTTTACGGTCGACAAGCTGCTCGAGCGATCGTGCGATCTGCTTGAGATCGAACGCGTTGTCGCGACCTAAATACGATCACGGACGCCGCGCGCCCACCCGGGCGCGCGGTGTGATCGTGCCCCGACGCGTAACGCATGGACAGGGACATGTTCTGGTTGCCACAACTCGCCGTCGGTGCATCTCATTGGCGGCTACCGCTCATCGAATCGACTGCTACGGCGATGGTCGCGGTGCTCTTTTCAGGTGCAGATCCTGCAACGCGCGGTGCCTTTCGAGACGCCGTCGCGACCGACCCGGCCCTGGCACTGTGGCTGGTCTGTAAATTTCCGACCGAGCACATTCCACGGGGCAGTGACGAGGTTGCCGAGTGGTTTCTACGTGATCCTGCGGCGCTGCTGAATTGGGACGCGGAAGTCGATCACGACGTCGCCGCGGGGGACCAACCGCCACCGGCTGGCTGGCTTCCGGATCGATGGAATGCCCTGGCGGAACGTAGTCGCGGTGCGGCACGCGGCGTTGCGGGGCACGCGATCCAGGCTGGCTGCGATTCCGCGTTGATCCCGTCCGCCGAATTGATTGCCTTATTACACCAGGCGCCGGAATTGCTGGCGTTGTGTGGCCCGATTGCGGGCGTCCCTGTCACGGTCGGCGAGCCCACCTGTTTGCCGCGATGGTTGGTGACCGCCGTCAACCGGCTTCGCCAAGCCGATTCCTCGGAAGACGCTGGTGATGACATGTTGCGGAGCGTGCAGCGGGCGATCGCCGCGCACCAGGCTGACGCTTTGCGGTCGCGCGGGCCCGCGTCGGAACTATCACCGCCCGAGCCAACAATTGCGCAAGCGACGCTCGGCCCCGCCGCGATGTTGCCCAAGATGGTCCGCACCGTGGCTCGATTGGCGCAACTCGAAGGGGATTTTTCGACCGCTCTGGAATCGGCCAAGTTGGACGCCATGCGCGAATTGGCCTACGGTGCCAGCCATGAAATCAATAATCCGCTGGCCAACATCTCGACCCGTGCGCAGACGCTGTTGATCGATGAGACCGATCCCGAGCGGCGCCGCAAACTCGCCACGATCAATAGTCAGGCATTTCGTGCTCACGAGATGATCTCTGACATCATGTTGTTCGCTAAGCCACCGCAGCTTGATCCCACGCCGATTGAACTTGCGGAATTGGTCGCAGAGGTCGTAGCCGAACTTGCCGACGACGCGGCAGAGCAGGGGACCGAATT
The DNA here is from genome assembly GCA_030432015.1 of bacterium. Classification (GTDB taxonomy): domain Bacteria; phylum Planctomycetota; class Planctomycetia; order Pirellulales; family Pirellulaceae; genus ARS98. The sequence continues at coordinate 11,822 of JAUIHJ010000100.1, read as the reverse complement.
GCGGACCGATTTTCCCGACCATCCGCTTACGTTGCTGGCGGATCGGGGGCATTTGGCGATCGCACTGAAGGCTTTGTTACGAAACTCGTTGGAGGCGGTCGGATTGGGGGGCCAGGTTGAATTGACTGGCCGGCCCGTGGTTGCCGAGGGACCGCGCGATTCGCAGGTTGAGATTGGGGTCCACGATACGGGCCCTGGCGTCTCCGCGGAGGCACGAGAATCGATGTTCAATCCGTTTTATTCTGGCCGCGAAGCTGGGCGAGGATTGGGGTTGGGGCTTTCCAAATGTTGGCGGATCGTCACGCTGCACGGCGGCACGATCAGGCTTGACGACGCTTGTTCTGATGGTGCGAGGTTCGTAATCTGTTTGCCGGCCAGCACGGTGGATGCGGACGGTCCCGTGCTCGTGACTCACGGATAACACGGCATTGAGTTGGCTTGAATCACTCATCGCGATGCTCTTCCCGGGTGATCATGCCTACGGTTGTCTGAGCCTGTTACCCCCGCTGTGCGCAATCAGCCTGGCCATTGCGACGCGGCGCGTCGTGCTATCGCTCTTGGCGGGCGTCTTCGTTGGCGCCTTGGTGCTCGCAGGCGGAAATCCCATCATCGCTGTACCGGCGATGTGTGAAGAGCACCTCTGGAAGAGTCTCAGTGACCCAGATCATCTGCGCGTTTTTGTCTTCACATTGACGATGGGAGCGATGGTCGGAGTGATGCAACGGGGCGGCGGAATGGAAGACGCGGTCAATCGGTTGCTGCCGTTGGCACGGGGGCGGCGCAGTGGACAGTTGACCGTTTGGCTGCTGGGATTGATCATCTTTTTCGATGACTACGCCAATTCGTTATTGCTCGGCCACACCATGAGGCCGCTGACCGATCGCCTGAAGATCTCACGAGAAAAGTTGGCGTACCTGGTTGATTCGACGGCCGCTCCCGTGTCCGGTTTGGCGATCGTTTCAACCTGGGTTGCCACGGAGATTGGGCTGATTCAGGCTGGATTTGACAGCCTCCCCGGTTCCGTCGCGGAGGTGGATGGCTTTGCAATCTTCCTGGCGACGATTCCCTATCGATTTTACGTCGTGCTGGCACTGTTGTTCGTTCCCATGGTGGCGATCCTGGGCCGTGACTTCGGCAGCATGCGGATCGCCGAAGAGGCGGCGGCCAAGTCTGGCACGCAGCCTGAGTTCGCAGGGAAGGCGTCAGCCTCAGCGGGCGGTAGCTGGCATGACGCGTGCTGGCCGGTCGTCGTGATGGTCGGTGTCACGGTCGGCTTGATCATGCAGACGGGGCGTCCCGCGGCAGGGGATCCCCCGCAAGACTTGCTCACGACCTTTGGCAGTGGCGACACGTACTTGGCACTCGTCTATGGATCCCTCGCGGGGCTGCTTACGGCGATTGGCCTGTCGTGGGGACGGGGTGTCTTGTCGCTTTGTGATGTTCGTGAGTCTGCCTTCGACGGTGCCAGTCATGTCGTCGGCGCACTGACAATTCTCTGGATCGCCTGGGCGCTTTCCGAATTGACCAAGGCGAATCACCTGGGGACGGGCGAATACCTCGGCGGGCTGTTAACGAATGCCTTGGATGTTCGCCTGCTGCCCACCGCGGTTTTCGTATTGGCATCGCTGATTGCCTTCGCGACCGGAACAAGCTGGGGCACGATGGGAATTCTAATGCCGCTGGTCATTGCGGTCACTTTTCGGATGCTCTCCGACACCGGCGTCCCTGTCACCCCAGAGCATACGATCATGGTCGCAGCGATTGGCAGCGTTTTGGCGGGGGCGATTTTTGGCGATCATTGTTCGCCGATCTCCGATACGACCGTCCTGTCGTCTCAGTCGAGCGGGTGTGACCACATCGCGCATGTTCGAACCCAAATGCCGTATGCGATGGTGGTGGGGGCGGTCTCAATTCTGTTGGGCACGCTGCCGATTGGATTTGGGCTCTCCGTCTGGGTTTTCTTGCCGGCGTGCCTGGTTGCGCTGGTTGTGTTTCTGCTGGTTGTTGGGCGGCGCGTTGGGCAGTAGGGTGGATGGGGCAGGGCGTCGCCTGCCCGCGATTTGCCCGGAGGCCAAGAATCCGCACCGGCCCGCGAATTCCTTGTGTCGCCTGAGTCGGAGTCCGCAAGTGCGGAAACGGCCTGTGGTTTGGCCCCCAGAAGCCAACTTGGTCGCGTTTTCGATTGTCGTTGGGGCGAGAATCCAGATAGACTAACGGTTCGTTCGTTGCCAGCGTCTGTTTCGCCGGGAGGTCTCGATATGTCGCGTCTAACTCGCCGCCAGCTATTCCAAACGGCCGGCATGGGCCTCTTGGGCTACAGCGCCAGCGGGTGGCTGCCGCAGCTTGCCGCTCAGGTTGCCGAACATCCGCGACGGCAACGTCAATGCATATTGTTGTGGATGAGTGGCGGCCCGTCCCAGACCGATACGTTTGACATGAAGCCGGGGCACGCTAACGGCGGTGAATTCAAGGAAATCGCCACCCGCTCGACCGGCATGCGGTTCAGCGAACACTTGCCGAAGCTGGCCTTGCACGCGGATCGCTTGGCTCCCGTCCGCAGCCTTAGTACTCAGGAGGGGGACCACGACCGGGGAACGTACATGATGCGGACCGGCTATCAGCCACGAGGCCCCGTCCGCTATCCATCGATCGGGGCGTCGCTGGCCAAGGAACTTGGCGACAACTCCGACACGTCGCTCAACTTCGTCAGCATTTCGCCGTATCGAACGTTGAATCCGGCAGCCTATGGTTCCGGTTTCCTGGGGCCCAAGCACGCGCCGCTGACCGTTGGTGCAACCGACGGCGTGCCGATGCAAACACCCGCTGCGACCTATGCGCAGCTGCGCGTCGACGATCTCGAGCCAGCCCGCGGGATTGGCCAGACGCAGCTTGCCAAACGTCTCGAGTTATGGCGGATGCTTCAAGACGGCTTTCTCGCGACCCATCGCACGGCTTCGCCGGTCGCCCACGACACCGTCTATCGCAAGGCGTTAAAGTTGATGGACAGCGACGTGGCCAGGGCGTTTGATCTGGACGACGAAACGGATCAGGTCCGCGACGCGTATGGACGCGGTCGTTTTGGACAGGGGTGCCTGATGGCACGCCGGTTGATCGAGCGTGGGGTGTCGTTTGTCGAAGTCAGCCTGGGGTCGTTTGACGGGGCCGCGGCCGGCTGGGATACCCATCAGAATAATTTCGATACGGTCAAGACGTTATCACAACAGTTGGACGCGGGGTGGGCGAACTTGATGACCGATCTCGCGGATCGCGGCCTGCTCGACAACACGACGATCCTCTGGATGGGTGAGTTCGGCCGGACGCCCACGATCAACGACAATGCGGGACGTGATCATTTTCCGCGAGCTTGGACCTGTGTGTTTGGGGGCGGTGGCATCAAGGGGGGCCAGGCGTATGGGAAAACCAGCGACGATGGTGGTGAAGTCGTCGAGGGCAAGGCCCAGGAAGGGGATGTGCTGGCCACGCTCTGTGCCGCACTAGGCGTGGCACCCGATCATGAGAATATCTCCGAACAGGGCCGCCCGATTAAAATCACCGAAGGGACGCCAATCCAAGAGATTTTGGCGTAGGTGACACGGATTAACAGGTGCATTGCTTATGATTCTTCGCTGGCTGGTTGCCAACTTCGTTCGACAACACGCCAAGCAGCATCTGTTTGACATGGTGGCGGAAGCCGCGCGTGGTGCGGACCAATTTCCCGCGGCGGGTCCGCAGGTCGATGAAAACGGCGCGCCCCTGCCGCCACCGCCTCCTCCCGAGGTCGTCTTCGTATTCGCGCTGGCGGTCGAGGCCAGTGGTTTGGTCGATACGATGACCGACACGGTGAAGACTCGGTGTGCGGAATTCGTGGAGCACGCCGGTTACGTGGCGGGGCGGCGTGTGGCGGTCATCGAAACCGGAGTCGGCTGTGACGCGGCCGGACGGGCCACGTTGGCCGCGCTGAAACTTCATCAACCGAAGTGGGTTGTTTCCACCGGGTTCGCGGGGGCCCTGTCGAGCGATTTACGGCGTGGCCATATTATGATGGCCAACCAGGCAGTTGATACGCAGGGGCAACAGTTTGACTTGGGAATGCGGATGGAGCAGGCAGCGATTGATTCATCGCCTGGTTTACACGTTGGCACATTGCTGACGATCGATCACCTGGTGCGGACACGCGAAGAAAGAACACGTCTTGGCCGGGAGTATCAGGCCATCGCCTGCGATATGGAAACGACCGCCGTGGCGCAGGCATGTCAGTTGGCCAAACGTCGACTTCTCTCCGTGCGAATCATCAGCGATGCACTCGACGATGAACTGCCCAAGGAAATTGAACAGCTCTTGGAGCAGAAAACGCTGGCATCCAAGCTGGGGGCTGCCGCTGGCGCGATCGTGAGCCGCCCCTCGAGCGTCAAGGATATGTGGAAACTGCAGGAGCAGGCGCTCAAGGCAACCGACCGCTTGGCCCGTTTTCTGACGAGCCTTGTCAGCCAGCTCGATTGATCACAATGACGGCAACGCGACTGCCGTCCGGGCGCGGCGGGGGACGGCGTGCGGGTCAGCCCGCGCCGCAGCGAGCCGACCGTCGTTGGTAGCACTGGTATTCGATTTTCAAGTCGGCGGCCAACTGCTGGAGTTCCGCGTTTAGCTTCGCCGTCGTAAAGAACCGTGGTGCGGGGTGAGCGGCATGGGACGTGTTCGCTTGCAGCGGAGCATCCATTTGTAAGATGAAATCGGGATCCGCTTCCACATCAATGATCCCGACGACGCGATGGCAAGTTGCTGGCATGCAACAGAGTTCCTTTGAAACAGCAAGGCTGTGGTATCGCGGCAGCTGGGGGGCTATCTCTTTCTTCGGCACATCCGCGATCATCCGGTCACTTCTGCCTGACCGTATTTCGGCTTTCTCGTAGCTCTGTAACGGATCAGTCGTTCTGGTCAAGATAGGCGGTTGATGGTCCCGGGCTGTTGTGCATTTCAATCCGACGGGTTGGCAGTCTGACGCGTCGAGCGACCGTTGCTTCGGCGTCCTCCACTGCACGCGCCGGTGGAAAACGTGCAATGCGCCATTTGACAACGGACGCCGCAGGGCTTGGATTGCGCCGAAGGCCAAAATTGAAACACCGCAAGGCCCTGGTTGCTGGGCGCGGTAACCGCGAACGTTAGCGCCACACCCGGGAGCGAAATGTCCGCGTAGCATGCGCTGGGGGCCGCCCAAGATCGCGGCGGCTGGAACGTGCGGCGCATTCGAAATGCTTTCCAACCGTTTCCGTAGCTGCCGTCGCCAGCTGTGTACGTTCGGGCAAATGCAGCGACCACGATCGCAGCGAGGCCAGTGCAACTCGAGTCGTGCTCGGTCAGTTCCGCTTGGCAACGAGCAACTGGGCTCGTGCCTGCTGGACGGCCCGGTCACGAATTTCGAGCAGTTCGGGCGAATTCGAAGGCTGCTTGTTGGCTGTTTCGAGCTGTTCGGCCACCGCACTTGCATCGAGCGTGCTCGCGAGCACGGCGCGATTCGTGAGCACGGACACGACGTTGTCACTCACTTGGACGAACCCGCCATCGATATAGTACCGTTGCACGGTCCCGCCGGCGCGAATCCGCAACTCTCCGTATCCCAACCGTCCGATGAGCGGGCTGTGCTGGGGGGCAATGCCAAGCTCGCCGTCATACAACGGCAGCGCGACAAAGTCGGCCTGTTCGTCCACCGCCGTTTTTTCGGGGGTGACTACGATGCAATTCAGTTGTGCCATGCTTGGAAGCCGATCGTGAAGGCTAGGGGGGCGGCGGTGGCAATGTGGTTTTGCAAGTAACTACGCTTTGGCGGCCATACGTTTGGCCTGCTCTTCCGCCTGCTCGATCACGCCCACGTACATGAATGCGGATTCCGGCAGGTGGTCCCATTTTCCATCGCAGATTTCTTCAAAGCTACGAATCGTATCTTCCAGCGAGGTGATTTCACCCTTCTTACCGGTGAACACTTCGGCGACCAGGAAGGGCTGGGAGAGGAACCGTTCGATCCGCCGTGCGCGGTGCACGATCAGACGATCCTCTTCGCTGAGTTCATCGACGCCGAGAATGGCAATGATGTCCTGCAGTTCACGATATCGTTGCAAGGTTGTTTGCACGCGACGCGCAATCGTGTAGTGCCGATCGCCCACGTATTGCGGGTCGAGAATTCGGCTGTTGGAAGCCAGCGGATCAATGGCCGGATAAATCCCCTTTTCCGAGATGGACCGTTCTAGGTAAATGAATGCGTCCAACTGCGAAAAGGCCGTGGCTGGCGCGGGGTCGGTGGGATCATCGGCCGGCACATAGACCGCTTGGACCGAGGTGATCGCACCCTTGCTGGTGGAGGCAATCCGTTCCTGCAACGCACCCATTTCCGTCGCGAGGGTCGGTTGGTAACCGACGGCCGATGGCATACGGCCGAGCAACGCGGAGACTTCACTACCGGCTTGTGAAAAGCGGAAGATGTTATCCACGAACAGCAGCGTATCTTTACCGGTGGTGTCCCGAAAGTACTCGGCCATGGTCAAGGCCGACAGCGCGACCCGCAGGCGGGCACCCGGGGGCTCGTTCATCTGGCCGAATACCATGGTGGTTTGTTCGATGACGCTGCGGCCGGTGTCACCGATCTTGGCTTCCTGCATTTCCAACCACAGGTCGGTTCCTTCCCGGGTTCGCTCGCCGACGCCCGCAAACACCGAATAGCCACCGTGGGCACTGGCGATCCGAGCAATCAGCTCGGTCAGAATCACGGTCTTGCCGAGACCGGCACCACCGAACAGTCCCGCCTTACCGCCTCGCACAAACGGTGTCAGCAGATCGACAACCTTGATTCCCGTTTCAAACAGCTCGGTGCTGGTCGAAAGTTCCGCGAGGGGGGGAGACTCGCGATGGATCGGCCAGTGGTCGTCGGCTTCCACTGCGCCGCGGCCGTCGACCGTTTCGCCCAGCATGTTAAACACGCGTCCGAGGGTTGCTTCGCCGACGGGAACCGTCACGGGAATCCCGGTGTCAACACAGTCCTGGCCACGCATCATCCCGTCGGTGCTACCGAGCGCCACGCAGCGAACACGGCCGCCGCCGAGGTGCTGCTGAACCTCGCCGGTCAGGTTAATCTTGACACCCTTCTGTTCGCTTTCGACCTTCACCGCATTGTAGATCTTGGGCAAATGATCTTCGGGGAACTCGGCGTCGAAGGTCGAGCCGATAACCTGGGTGATTCGACCGATGTTGTTCGTAGCAGTTGCCATCTATGGGGTCCTTTGTCGTTGTCATGACTTCTCTGGCGATACCAGAGCGGTCAGGCGGTCGACGTTTGCCGTCGGGGCCGCGCTATGGTTGTCCGTCCCAGGAGGGACGCTGTCTGATTAACCCAATGCCTCCACGCCACCGATGATCTCCATGATTTCGCCGGTAATTTGCGACTGGCGAGCACGGTTGTACGTCATCGAGAGTTGCTTGATCATGTCGCCGGCATTTTCGGTTGCCGACTTCATGGCCACCATCCGTGCGATTTGCTCGCTCACGGCAGCATCCAGGAAGCACTTAAACAATTTGACTCGGAAGCTGGCGGGCACGACTTCTTCTAAAATGCTCTCGGCCGAAGGGAGGAACTCATACATGGAATCACCCTCGTCGGCCGCCCCCGCACCAGGGGCGTCGGCGCCGTCAGTTGGCTTGGTTTCCGCGTCATCCGCGGCGCCGTCAAGCGAGCCGATTGGCAGCAGCGTCTCGACGGTCGCGATCTGGCGTGAGATGCTCACGAACCGTGTATAGACGACATCCAGGCGATCCAATTTGCCGGTGGCAAAATCGTCCAGGTATCGATTCGCAATCACTTCGACGTCGGCAAATTTTGGTTGGTCCTCGAATTGCAAAAACGATTCGTCGGGAACGAGTCCGCGGAACCCCAGGGCGTTGATGCCACGTTTTCCGGAGACTTCAAGGTTGACCTGACCGTACTCGCTACGCATTTTTGCGATGTGCGGGATCGCCATTCGCACGACCGAACCGTTGTATCCGCCGCAGAGTCCACGATTGGCCGTCAGCACCAGCAACAGCGCCTTCTCTTTGCTCTCGCGAGCTTCCAGCAGCGGATGCGAGACCTGTAAACCGCTTCGCGCCAGGTCCGACACCACTTCGGTAATTCGACTCGTGTAGGCGGTTGCGGCCGTGGCGCGGTCCATCGCTTTCTTAAACCGCGCGGTCGCGATCAATTCCATCGTCCGCGTAATCTTGCGAATATTGCGGACCGATTTGCGACGCTTATCGAGAGCTCGAGCGTTGGCCATAAAACTACTGTCAGTTGATCATGCGGAACGTATAAGGATAACGGTAAACTTCCCCGCGGTTTGCGGCTACGCCGCCCATGATTCCGTAGACGACGCCTCCCACGATCACCACCGGAAGCAGAACTGCACCGACGCACGTGGCGCTGAGGATGAGGACTGCGATGAGGGCCGTCAATTGAAAATTTAATGCCTCTTTAGCCTGGTCTTCCACAAATGCGGAACTGTCTTTCTTCATCATCCAGATAATCAGGGGGGCAATGCACGACACGCCAATCACGAATGTCAGCAGGTAGGACATGTGGGCAAACATCGCCCACATCTTTTCGTCGTCCGTCAGATCGCCTGCGGAGACCGGCGGTCTTTCAAGATCTGGGTCACCCATCACTGCACCTCCGGAAAATTAGGCCGTGGCGTCCGTGTCTCCCGACTTGAACTGGCTGTTAAATTCGTTCAGCGCCGCGACGACCGCCTGCGTGGCCGGATTATCGGGCGACTTGAACGCGTCTCCTTTGTCTTTGTTTTCGTCGACGATCTGCCAGACATCACTGCGGCGATCGCGAATGTACTCGAGGAATTCCGTTTCCCACCGCAGCACGTCGTTGATCGGAACTTTGTCGAGATGCCCCTTCGTGCCCGCGTAGATAACCATGATCTGCTCGACGACCCCCAGGGGGCGATACTGAGGCTGTTTCAGTAGTTCGACCATGCGATAGCCACGATCCAATTGGGATTGGGTTGCCGCGTCAAGGTCCGTACCAAGCTGGGCGAACGCTTCCAGTTCGCGGAACGCGGCCAAGTCTAACCGCAAACCGCCGGCCACATTTTTCATCGCCTTGACCTGGGCCGCACCACCGACGCGCGAGACAGAAATACCCACGTTCATCGCCGGGCGAATACCGGCGAAGAACAAGTCGGGTTGCAAGTAGATCTGACCGTCGGTGATCGAAATCACGTTGGTCGGAATGTAGGCCGAGACTTCACCTTCGAGCGTCTCGATGATCGGCAGCGACGTGATCGAGCCGCCCCCGAGTTCGGAAGAAAGCTTGACCGAACGCTCCAGCAGACGGCTGTGGCAGTAGAAAACGTCGCCAGGGTACGCTTCGCGTCCGGGCGGGCGACGCATCAATAGTGACAACTGACGATACGCCTGAGCTTGCTTGGAAAGGTCATCATAAACGACCAGAGCATGCTCGCCTTTCCACATAAAGTGTTCGGCCATCGAGGTGCCGGCGTAGGGCGCGACGTACTGCAGCGGGGCAGGGGAACTGGCACCCGATACGATCACGGTCGTATATTCCATCGCGCCGGCTTCTTCGAGCACCTGGACGACGCCTGCGACGGAAGAGTCTTTCTGGCCGACGGCCACATAGAAACACTTAACGCCTGAACCTTTTTGATTGATGATTGCGTCCAGCGCCACCGCGGTCTTGCCCGTCTTGCGGTCACCGATGATCAATTCACGTTGGCCACGGCCGATGGGCGTCATGGCGTCGATCGCCTTAATGCCGGTTTGCAGTGGCTGCGTGACCGGCTCACGCTCGGCAACGCCGGGAGCCATCACTTCGACCACTCGGCTTTCGGTGGAATTCAACGGTCCCTTACCGTCGAGGGGATTTCCCAGCGGGTCGAGGACGCGGCCGATCACCGCATCTCCCACGGGAACGGAAAGCAATTTTCCCAGTGCTTTGACTTCCTGCCCCTCTTCGATTCCCAGGTAGTCGCCGAGAATAATCACACCGACGCTGTTCTCTTCGAGGTTAAACGCCAGGCCGCGAACGCCGTTGGGGAACTCGACCATCTCGGTCGCCATGACGCCTGACAGGCCGTGGACCCGGGCGATGCCGTCGCCGACCTCCAAAACCGTCCCGACTTCGCGTACGTCGATGTGGCTTTCGTATTGTTCGACCTCGGCCTGAATCACCGATGCGATTTCATCCGCGTTAAATTTCATGTTCGTTCTTTCGTTGGATTATTCCGCTGGTTCATTCGGCCGCCGCGAACCGGTCAAGTTCGCTGCGGATTTGTTGAGATGAGGTGGCGAGTAAATCGTTGCGTAGCGTCTTGAGGCGGTTCGCCAGACTGCCATCGTAGACGGTGTCGCCGACGCGAATCACCAGCCCGCCAATCAGGTCAGGGACGATTTTTACTTGGAGATCCACGTCGCAGCCCAGGGCCTGTCGCAGGCGGTTGGCCGTCGCTTCAAGATTCTCAGCAGTCAGCGGATCCGCCGAGGTCACGTGCACTTCCTTGCGGTTTCGCAATTCGTTGTACTGCTTTCGTGTCGCCCGCAAGATGGCTCGCAAGGAGTCAAATCGCCCCCGTCGACAAAGCACTTTCAAAAATGTCAGCAAGGTCGGCGCGGCCCTTCCGCCAAGCGCGGATTGAAGCATGTTCTCTTTCGCTTCCAAGGGCACGCGCGGTGACACCAACGTGGACTCCAGACCGGGGGCCTGCTCGAGCACATCGTCGACCAGCGACTGCAAACCCTCCAGCACGGCGTCGGTTTCGCCAGCCTTTTCGCTGGCCGCAATCAAGGCCTTGGCATAAACCGAACCCAGGTACTGCTGACCGGTGTCGAAGACGGTGTCGTGTTTGGTTTCTGCCATGGTTTGCCGAGGGGCGAGAACAGATTTAAAGTGACCCGATTGTGGTTGCCGGAAGGCGTCCGGACCAGTCTTGACGTGATGTGATCGCTCCGAGCGATGCGAACGTCAACTAGTTTTGGTTGGGGAGTTGGTCCAGGGCTTCACGAATCAAACCGGCGCGATCATCTGGCGTCAGTTGACGATGGATCATTCGGCCCGCCATCGAGACCGCCAAATCAACGCTACGTTCGGTAATCTCAGACAGTGCCGAGTTCTTCGCCGCGGCAATGTCCGCGACCGCCTTGTCACGCTCGCGGCTGGCAGCCTCTTGCGCTTCCGCGATAATTCGCTCGCCAGTCGCTTCAGCATCCCTGCGAGCCTGCGCCATCATCTCACGCGTTTCGTCGGCCGCTGCGGCGAGTTTCGCTTCGTAGAGCTTCAGTTGTTCGGCCCCCTTGGCCGCCGCCTGCTCCGCTTCGTCGATCGCCGCGGCAATCGACGCTTCGCGGCGTTCGAGCCCTTCCATAATCGGACCCCAGGCAAATTTCCCCAGGAGTGCCAGCAGGCACAGGAAGACGACCAGCGTTCCAACCGCCAACTGGGGCTTGAACTCAGAGGGGTCTGCAATCGCCGCCGTCGCGTTGACATGTGTCAGGTCGTACGGGTCATGATGCCCATCATCGCCGTCGTGACCGTCCTCATGGCCATCACCTCCGGCATGCCCATCATCCGCCGTGTGCCCGTCGCCCGCCGCGTGGTTATCGCCCGCCGCGTGGTTATCGCCCGCCGCGTGCTTATCGCCTGTCGCGTGGTTGGGATCCACTGCTTTGGACGGCGACTCGTCTTCACCGTCGCTTTGGGCACCCTGCGGTGCGGCGGGAGCTTCAGAACCCGCCTCTTCACTTGCCTTGGGTCCCGTTGGCGGTGATTCGTCATCATC
>JAUIHJ010000099.1 GCA_030432015.1 bacterium | reverse complement strand
CGGCAGGATGACAGCCGAGATCGTCTTGATCGTACGCAACGGACCAAATCGCCGCACAAATGTATCCACACTCGCCTGGCGGTCGGCCAAACGGTCACTGACCTGATGCAACAGGATGTTTCGCAAGCCCTTGCACACAAGCCAGGTCACAACTGCCGCGAGAAACAGGATGCCATCTTTCCCTGGTAGTTGGGATGGATCCAGAAATGTCGCGCACGTCACGACAACCGGAATCAAGTGTCCGTAAAGCATGTCGCAGACAAGCCCCCATTGCTTTCTTTCCTTGAGCCGCAGGGGTCTGCATGAGTAACTGAAGTAGGCCACGTATTGCAGCACCATGAACGTGAGGTTGATGCCGTTGCGAGGCAGGAACAACCAGGGGGCCCAAGACGCGATCACCAAGCCCGCGGCGATGATGACGCGTTGGCGCGGATGCAGGCTGCACACCTGGTTCGGCTTTCCTGCCACACGGTCCTGTTCGATGTCAGTCCAGTCGTTCAGGAAATACCCAAAGGCCGCGGTCGCGACAATGGTTGCCGCGAAGCAGGTAAGCCTCTGGAGCGCCGTCGACAGCGGCAGCTCAGCGACAAGCACCGAGAGCAAGGCAAAGGCGAACATTGGAGGTACGAGGTGCCGCCACCAAAGCGGAAATCGCGGCACGATCGAAGCCAGCCGAATGCGGCTGCCGAAAATTGGAATCGAGTTCAAGGTTGCTTACGACTTATGTAAAGACACGCAGAATTCACACACTGAGGTGGGACTTGGAATTTGGTGCTTCGTCAGAGTTGGCGATCCCGGCGATCGCCGTGGCTTCCGGGCTGTCTAACAGATACGCGGCCTCGAAACGATCGTAGAACGGCAAGCCCGGCAACAGCGATCCCCGTTCGGCGAACGTGCGTAAGGCGTTGGGCGAAATATTTCGAGGCCCGATCCGGTCTGGGAGGACCCCGCCAATCAGCCGACTGCACATGCGGCACACTCGTGAATCGACGAAGCGTCGTGTGAACCAGGGAAAGAGCACCCGCCGGCGGTTGATCGGCAGCATCATGCCCAATCGTTTCACCACGCGAGCCAAACACAGAATAAAGTTCATGCTGGTTTGATCATACGCGGCGTTGACAACTCCTAGCGTCACGGGAAACTCGTCAACTTGCAGCCACGTTCGGACGACGTCTTGAAACTGGGATTCGTCTTCGCGTAGCAACTCGAACGGCAATATCAGGACATTATCCGCGCCAAAGTTGTCCTGGTAGGTGCGAATGACATGGTCATAGTTCAGCCACTCCAGCAGCACCTCGTAGTAGCGGTCGAAGAAACCGTTAAACGACAGTGTTCCGCCAACACGAAGATACTGGTAGTAGATCGAGTGCAGCATGCCATCATAACCGCGTGTGACAATCAGAACCTGCGCCTCAGGCAGCATCTGCTGCATGAGGTTACCGACCTTGCCCTGGGCTTCACTGACGGCATCTGTATGAGTTATCGACTCCAGCATTTCGTCCACTTCCATATCGAATGGACGTCCGTAGGCGAGCGGAAAGACAAATGCTTCGTGGCTTGTCACGAGCCACTCCACGTTGACGTCCGGAGTGGTATTTGACCAGGCGAGTATTCCGGTGGCTCCGCCAAATCCACAGATTCCATTCTGTTCGTATTGCAGTTGCGGGTGCCTCGCAAACCACTGCTGGAGGTACGTGCTGCCGGTCTTGGGAAATCCGATGTGAAGGAGATGCTTCATGTCGTGAATCGAAGGTCTTGGGGAGGGAATTGGATCCAGGTCGTTGCGGCCAATGGGACAAGCACCGCGCGGCTTGGCAGTGATTACGTGTGACTTGCGGCAAAGACCGCCAGCCGCCGCAGCGCGGTCCGAAATGAAGATCTGGGAAGAGTCCGCAGGTGACGAATCGCGGTCGCCGACGCGGCGCGGGCAACCGCGTGACACGCGTTGGGGGCATCGACCAGACTGAGCGGAATGTTTCTCGCCTGAGAGGTTGCTGAGCTGCATCCCGCGCCGTTGGTGAACCCGCGTGGCTTTCCAGTGAACCGTGTCACTCCGCCAGGTGCGGCCATATCGTGAAGGTCGTCCGCGATCTGATACGCCATTCCTAACTGAGTTCCATACTCGGCCAGCGCCGACGCTTGCGACCGCGGAAGCAGGCCTCCGAGCGACGCGCACCAGGCAAACAGCCGGCCGGTCTTCTTCTGGATGACCTGGACGTATTCGGGCGTAAACGCGACTTCGGCGCCGGCTCCCCGCAATTGCAGGAGTTCGCCCACCGCCATCTCCTCGATCGTCTCTCCCAAGGTCACCGCTGCCGGGGTCATGTCACCTTCGGCCAGCAAACGAAACGCCCTTGCCAAGAGCAGGTCGCCGACCAGGATCGACGCGGAGTCGGAATAAAGACTGCGGAGCGGCGGTCGCCCGCGACGCGTGGCCTCCTGGTCAATGACATCATCGTGACACAGCGATGCGGCATGAACCAATTCCGCAGCGCAGGCCAGACGGATTGCGTCATGTGTTGGAAAGTCGGTTGCCCTAGCGATCAGAAGTACGAGTACCGCGCGGACGCGTTTGCCACCAGTCCTGACCGGGTACCCGATGACTTGGGCCAATTCGGGAACCGAGGTTCGAACCGATTCCAGCAATAGCCGTTCGGTCTGATGGATGTCGTCCGCCACGAGATCGCGACACTGCCCGACCAGTTCCGTCGCGTCAACTCGCATCGCTCTTAAACCGAGTCGCCGGACCTGGCTCATCTGATATCGCAGCGAATGCATCGCCACCGGCTCTGTTGTCATGGCTTGCTGACCTCCGACGAATGCTCGAAGCAATGCGATTCGTCCATAGACTGGAGTTTGAAACGCTGGATTTTGCCCGTGGCGGTAACCGGAAGCTCCGCGACGAAACGTACGATGCGAGGATATTTGAAGGGCGCCAGTCGGCTCTTCACAAAATGCTGCAGTTTCTGCCCCAACTCGGCAGACGCGACCCAGCGAGGCGCGACCACGATGAACGCCTTGAGGATCTGACCTCGTACAGGATCCGCTTGACCCACCACGGCACACTGCTGAACCGCGTCGTGCTGCAACAGCAGGTGTTCCACGGCCGGGGCCGCCACTTTGTATCCTGACGTCACAACGATGTCGTCGACGCGCCCCCGATACCAGAAGTATCCGTCATGATCGACGGCGACGATGTCACCGGTGAGGTTCCATCCGTTTTGCACATATTCCGCTTGCCGCGGATCCGCCAGATACCGGCAGCCCGTGGGGCCGCAAACGGCCAACCGACCTTCTTCACCAGGAGGGGGCATGTGACCTTGGGAGTCGAGAACGCAAGCCTGATAGCCCGGCACCGTTCGGCCTGTCGCGCCGGGTCGGACCTGCCCGGGGGGAGCGGAAATGAAAATATGGAGTAACTCCGTCGTTCCGATGCCGTCCACGATTCCCAGGCCTGTCGCTTCATGCCACTGGTGGTACGTCGCACTGGAGAGCGATTCTCCGGCGGATACACAAAGTCGCAATGACTTCAGATCTCGGTGAAAATCATCGGCAAGCATCTTTCGATAACCGGTCGGCGTGCCGAATAAAATCGACGCGGAATGCTGGCGAATCGCTTCGCTCACCCGACCGGGCCGGCCGTCTTCCAGCAACACGGTGGACGCGCCGAACCTCAGGGGAAACAGAACCTGTCCACCCAGACCGTAGGCAAAGGCGATCGGCGGGCTTCCAACGAACACATCGCATCCCGTCGGCTTCAGCACCCACTTGGGGAAGCACTCGGTGACCGCCAGAAGATCCTGGTGGCCATGGACGGCAGCCTTGGGCGCGCCTGTGGTACCCGACGTAAACAGGATCAACGCGGGATCGTCGGCGCCGGTGTCGAAGTTGCGAAAGGACGCAGGCTTGCGATCCGCGAGGGTGTCCAATTCCTGGTGGCGGGAACGCGGCCCCGCGCCGAAGGTGCAGATGCGAGTGTCAATTCGTGCCTGGTCGGAAGCCGTGATCAGTTCGTCAGACAACCGCTCGTCGCACAGCGCGAATTGGATCTTTGCCTGGTCCAGGAGGGGCGCCAATTCAGCGGCCTTCAGCAGTGGCATTGTGGGTACGACCACGCCGCCCGCCTTGAGTACCGCGAATAGGCACGCCACCACTTCCGGACAATTGGGAGCTCGCAGCAACACGCGGTTGCCGGGTACCAGCTTGAGGTCGTCGACCAGCACGGCGGCGATTCGATTCGCCCTCTCCAGCACCTGCCCGTAGGTCCAACTGCCGCTTGATGTGTGGAAGGCGATGCGGTCGCCGCCAAACTTCCGCACGGCCCCGTCGAGCAATTCGCTGGCCGCGTTGAGCCGGGCTCGCCGGCGCCCCGCAAGCAGGAATCGAGGCCACTGGTCTCGCGGCGGCAGATGGTCTCGAACAAATGTGTCGTGAAGAAAGGTCATGATGATGGCTGGGCGAAAAGCAGATCGATCGCGTTGTTGTCCCTTCGAATCAAGATGCAAATAAGGCTGTCTTACCGGGCAATCGCGGCTGGGCCGGGCGGACGCTCCGAACAGGCGGCGTCAGCACCTTTTCGGCTCGAACCGGGCCAGGGCTTCCACACAGAAGGCGGTTGTCAATTCTCGCGACCCCCAGCCGACCGCATGTTCTGGTCCACCGGTATAAAGGATGTGACGAGGCCACGAGCCGTCCGTTGCCTGCCCGTTCAGCAGACCTTCCGTCAGATCCGTCAGCAGCGATCCCTCGTATCCAAAGTTGATCATGGTGCATGCCGCAAGTGCCGACTGGAGCGGGTTCAAGTCGGCCCACGCGTGACGTGGCATCTCCAGCAGTCGGCCGATCACGGCCCCTCGCGATGGTTCGAGGCTGTGCACTCCACCGGCGAATGCGCGCGAGATCAAGTAGTACAACGGGTAGCGTCCCAGGTACCACTTATCCGCGCATTCCTCCGCCTCATCCATGATGATCTGGTTCAAATAGCGGCACGCGCCTTGTGTCTCGGCCAGATCCCCGAGAAACATCACGACGTTTGCATTGACGGCAGCATCGATGTCATTCGCTTCAGCTTCAGTGGTTTGCCAAAACGGATGTTCGTGATCCAGGAAAGTCGTCAGTTGGGCATTCACGGCCGGTGACACGCCGTTCGCCGTCGGGACTCGGCGAGGCAGGATCCAGGTGTGGAAGGCACCACGCGAATCGCGATTGCCAAGGATCAGTGACCGATTGTCGGGAACTGGCAGGCCGTACGATGCGAGTACATGCGAGACGCAGCATGTGTCGTCAACGTCTGGCGGAATGAACGCGTGTTTCTCGCTCCGCCTCGTCCAGTACCGAACCCACCCGGCAGGCTCGACAACCGTTTGCAGGAATTCAAGGCCCCGCTGGATGATGGCTTGACTCCGTTCGCCACCAACAGATCGCAGGGAATGGAGGATGAGCGATGTTGCAAACGGGGAACTATCATACTCCTGTTCTTCCGAATCACGGTGCAGCCAGGACATGGGAGTCTCGAATTCGCCGTCGGAACGCTGGCGTTCGGCGAGGAATTCCACGGCGCGTTTCACGGCATCGAGACTTTGAGGGCACAGCATGTTGGGGGGCATGACTCCTCGCTGTTCGTATGAATGCGAAACCTGTGAGCCGTCGGGGGGGCGAACTTCTGATTTCAAACCGGACAAACGGATCACCGCCACTCGAGGACAAACCTTCCTGGCCCGCGATGCCAGCGTACCGTGGTAAGCTCGCCCCCATCGATGAGCCGCGGGGGCAGTCCCGAACCGAACAGTTCTTCAACCGTACTGCTTGCCTGGAGTCGCGCCAGACGTGCCCCGATGCAGTAGGTCTGGCCGAGTCCAAACCCAAGGTGGCGGCGACTTTCAGGTTTCGGCTCGAACGTGTCAGCGTTCTCGAATTCGCCTTCGTCCCGGTTCGCCGATCCGATCAGAAATCGCAGCCGTTCGCCCCGTTTGATCCGAGTGCCGGCAACCAAGAGATCCTCCGCAGCGAAGCGCTGGATGGCCTGCAGCGGCGTGTCCAGGCGAATGGCTTCGTCGATCAGCATCGGGATCGCTGTCGGATTGCTCTCGACCGCGGCGGCTTCGCGAGGATGGTTCAGGAGCAGTTGAACGATGTTACCAACGAGGCTCGTCACGGTTCTATTACCGGCGACGATCAGGGTCGTCGCGATGTCGGTGAGACATGACGCGTCGTTGAGCTTGCTGTGACTGGGTAGGTCGAGCAGTTCGCGGATTGTTGGAATATGACGCCCAACCCAGCGGCGAGCATCGCGTCGTTTGGCGGCAGCGTCAGTCACCGGTTCCCCTGACTCGGTCATACCGACCAGGTGTGATGCGCATTGGCTCAGTTCGCGCAGACTGCAACTTGCAGCGATGCCCAGGAACTGCGCGATTGTCGACAGGGCCAGGGGTTCGGCAAAATCTGTCATCAGATCAAATCGCCCCCGCTTCTTGCCGTCCACGGCCAGGCGGCGCGCAGTCGTCGCGATGTGTTCGTCGAGCCGGGTAGCCGCCTGATGCAAATCAAACAGGGGAGAAACGTGACGTCGAATCGATTGGTAGTCTGGCCCGTCCGCCGCGATAAACGTCGGCTCGAAGTCGGCCTTGACGGCGGATGATAACCGTTCCGGAGTCGAGAGCAGTGCTGCAATATCCTCGTACCGACTGATCCACCAGGCTCCTTCGATCGGCTCGAAGTAGGCCGGCGCATGCCGGCGCAGCCAAGCGTAGCAAGGGTAGGGGTTCTGCTGGAACTCGATGGTCCGGCAGTCGATATGCGGGTCCAGTGCTGGTGTCATGGTGGGTTATCGAACGGCAAGTTCACTCACGTTGGCGGACCGCGCGGCATTCGTGAATTCGGGCGTCTTGCCTTCGTGCATCGTGCTGACCAGGCGGACGTTGCAATTCCGACGCCCCGCTTCCTCGCGAATCATGTCCAGCAGGCAGGGCCGCCCGGAGACCTCAATAAACGTGTCGTAGCCGGCCCGCAACATGTCTTGAATGGCACTACGAGTTCCCAACAGAGGCTTTCGGATAACTTGCCACCAATGCCGTTCGTCCAACGGCGTCGTCGCACGTCCCCCCAGCATCGCTGAAAAAATCGCCGTGACGCCGACGGTCCGATGGCGTTCCGGGAGCGACTGCGAGAACCAGGAATGCCAGCAATCGGTGATGGGGCTGTGGAGGCCGAAGCTTGGCCACGCCGCTTTCCACGCGACCCCCGCAGTAGTCAGGAAAACACCAATCGCCTCGACATCATCCCAGCCGCACGCGAGCAGGCTGCGGTCGCCAGGGATCTCGGCGGCCAGGTGCAGCACGCGCGGCGATTGAGCGACGAGGCGCTTACATTCCGAAACTCCTGCTTCGACGACCAGCAAATGCCCACGGCCGATGCCCTGTTCGAACAACTGGCTAATCCGGCAGGAAAGTGTTATTGCCGTTTCCGGCTGGAGGGCGCCCGCGGCGTATGCGGCGGCAAATTCACCGACACATCTTCCCAGCACACCGTCGGGCTGGATTCCCCGTTCTCTCCAGATGTCTGTCAGGCCGATCTGGATGGCGGTCAAGGCTGGTTCCATCAGCATAATGTCGGTGTGCAGACGGTAGCTGCCTGTCGGCAGGAGCATCTCCTCAACCAGCGACCAGCCAAGCTGCCGGCGAATTTCCTCGTCGCACCGATCGATGGCTCGCCGAAATGCCCCTTCGCGGCGATATAACTGCTGGCCGAGACCACACCAGATCGTCTCATGGGTCGGATAAACGAACGCGAGTTTCACCGACGCGCTCCCGCTGAAGGTGTCCAACGTGGCGACGGGCCGCGTCGACCGAATGGCTGAGGCGGGGCGATCGTGGCAACCAGCTTAAGAGTTTCGGGTAGGGGAGCGCCGTCAAATGCGTATTGCAGAAAGAACTCGGTATCGATCCTCCAGACGTTGATGCGGTTCGTATCCTGGTCCCAGGCGTAGTGAACCGCTTCGGCCTTTTGAGGAATCAACGCCAGGGATGTCGCGACGCGCGTCGTTGGTGATTGATTGGGGCCGGATCGGTGCACAAGTCCCTGGTTCATCACCAACGCCCAACCGCATGGGATTCGCGGCTGGTGAAAGGCGTTCTCCGGAATGTTCTCCAGCACGTTTGCCATGGAAGGAAATCCGGATCCCCAAATCGGCGCATCACGATGCGACCCCGGCACGAGACACACCGCTCCGTTGGTCGCGTCGCTGTCACATAACGGGCACCAAAAATTAACCGACAACGACTTCCGCGCGTCGACGATCGACCAGTCGCGATGCGTCCACATGGCGGAGTCATTTGCCGGCTGTTTTGCCATAAACGTTCCAATCAATGGTCGAAATTCAACCAGGCGCTCCATGGCGAGCGTTGCGACTTCCCTTACGATCAATTCGTGCGACTCTCGTTTGAACTCGTACGTGGTGCCCGGCAAGCCGGTGTGAAAGGGTGAAGCTGGTTTGTCGGCGAGTTGTTCGTAGCCGTCCCTCAATCGCTGAATCGACTCGTCGCCCAGCAGTGGAATGACAACGAACCCGTTTCGCTTGAACGCTGCATCGAGCGCCCGGTCTCGAAATATGGGTGTCGCCTCCCAGGTATAAGAGGGGGTGCTTGGCCCCGCCATCGCGTCGTTCCTGCCGGACGGACCACTCCGGTTCGCCGCGCCGGGTAGATTCTGCGCGGTATGGAGGCGCCGCCGCCGAGCCTGATAGCGGTCAATGATTCTTTGCAGCGTGTTCAACCGCATCCCACTCTTTGATCGGCAAAGCTCCAGTCAACGGGCAACTCCACGAGGTCGCCGATCCCCCGGTGAAGATTTGCTTGATAACAAGCTTGGGCCGTGACGTGAAAGAAAGCAGGGGGACCATCGCGTCCAAAAGTATCCAAGGGACTCCCAGACTTGAGCTCAACGAGTCGCCCACGCAATGCATACCTGCCAGGCTGGAGTGGTAAACGTGGTATCTGACATTCCAGTTCGCCGCTGCCAGGTGCCAACCTGAATCCAGGGGCGTCTTCCGGCGGAATGCCGCTGGCGATATTCACCGAGAGATCCGGCGTGAGGATGCGGAACACAAATCCAACGCCCGTCATCTCGCCTCGTGAACGATATCGAAACACGACGCGGGCGCTTGCGCCCGTTCGCAACGATGTTCCCACGCCCAGAGGCAACAGTTCAATCGAGTCGAGCCGTACGGGCATGACATCCGTCAACTTCTTGATCAACCCGTCAGCGGGTTTCGACCGATCGACGGACGCGATGTGATCCTTGCCACCTGATTCTTCCGTAGCGGATTCGTCGCGTCCGGGCGTCGAATCAAGTTGGTCCGCTGAGTCGCTCTCCATTAATTCCTGGTAGAAGTGAACTGCCTCGGTGGACGGACCGGCGAAGACCAGTCGCCCCTGATCGAGTACGAGACAACGGCTGCAGAGCACTTGGGGCGCGCCAGCATCGTGCGACACCAGGATCATCGCGCCACCCTGGTCCAGATACCGATGGATGTGCTGAAAGCACTTACGTCGAAAGGCGATGTCACCCACCGCCAGGACTTCGTCCAACAGAAGTACGTCAGAGGGGATGTTCGCGGAGATCGCGTAGCCCAACCGTGCTCGCATCCCGGAACTGTAGGTCTGAAGCGGAGAATCAATGAATCGACCGATACCGGCAAATTCGATAATCCGATTCATAATTGTGTCCGTCCGCCGCCGAGTCAGGCCGAACGTCGCCGCGCTGATGTAAACGTTTTCTCGTCCCGTCAGGACAGGGTTAAACCCCACGCCGAGTTGTGTCAGGGAGAGCGTGTTTCCCTGTGACGTCACCGATCCAAGCGTCGTTGACAGTTGCCCAGCTAGAATTCTCAACAACGTGGACTTGCCCGCGCCGTTGCGACCCAGGATGCCAACGCTCTCGCCGCGTTCCAGCTTGAACGAGATGTCACGGAGCGACCAGAATTCGTCGTGGCGCAGGGTATCGGAACGCCGACCGCGAATTGTTTCGAAGATATCCTGCAGGCCGTAACGCATGGAGCTTTGCAGTCGGCAGCAGTACTTTTTGGAGACGGCTTTGCATTCCAGAATTTCGCTCATCGTGACACGTGATGCGTTGAGCGCCGAGTGACACACACTTGGCGAGGGGAAGGCTGAGAGACCCGTGAGATTCGCCAGCGGATACTGATCACTTGAGCATGGTCGATTCAGCGTGCTTCGCCAGATTGCGTACCAACGGCCAGGTCGGGGCGTCCCTGTGAAATTCCAATCGAGGCGGCGCGTGGAAATAGAACGTGAGGTGCGCGTGTCGAAAAGTTAAAGTGGCCTCCTGAGTCCAGCCCGCAAGCGAGCGAACTCCAATCGGAAAGATGCGATCCAGGCCCCCGTCCACCTCAGCTTCCAGCGTCTCTGTCGCGTCCAGGCTGCCCGGCAGGATGCGGTCGAAGCTGATGCCCAGATCGTGCGCCAGCCTCGCCGTGGGTTCACAAACTTCCTTCGCAGCGTACCAGTGAGCCGGGTTGAGGATCGTCTGCGGAAGTGAGTGACTCGTATCTCGCAGCGCGAAGAATTGCTGTTCGTTCAGCCAGTCGAATAACTTCTGGAAGTCTTGAAATTGCGACGTGGCTTGGAAGTCGCGCCACGATTCATTCAGGCAATTCTGCAAGACGGTTAGCGATGCCTCGGGACTCATGATTTAGCCTCCTCGCTCCAGCACGATCGGGGTCGCCACACGATAAAACAACATCCCTCCGGTGAAGAGTACGCAAACAAGGGGAACGGTGAGCAGGAATTCGGCCGATTGCGAGGAATCGCCCAGCGTGATCCACTCGCGGGTGGAAACCAGCAGTGGAGTTACAGGATTCAGGCGAACAATCCACGCCAGCGAGGATGTGTCGGGAACTGGAAACAAGACTGGCGTCAAGAAAAACCAGAAGGTCAACATCGGCTGGAGCGAACGTGCAATATCGCGGTACAGATAATTAAGCGGTGCCAGGATCAGGCCGATTGCGGTTCCCAAGCCGATCAGGGCAAGGACGCCCAATGGCGCAAGGACGATCGTCGCTGAGATCGGCAGCCGAAACCATATCCCCGCCGCAACGACCAGTATGACCTTGACGACGAAATTGAAACCGACCACGCCGAGGCTTCCGAAGACAACCGTTTCACGCGGGATCGAACTGTTCTGGAGAAGTGACTGATCTGAGAGCAACGCTTGAATCGGCGCCTGCAAAGCATCGACGAAGGTGAGCCAGAGCATCATGCTGATCAAGACGAATGCCGGGTAGGGAGTTTCAAGTGACTCGACCTGGATGACGCGTGTATGCCGAACCAAAGTGCACCAGGCCGTCGTCACAATGGCGGGAAAGAACGCCTGCAGGACGCCCGTCAACGATTGGCGATATTGGGCCGCAATGTTGCGCCGTGCAAGTTCCACGGCCAACGGCAGGGAACGCCTTAGATCGTGAAGTACAGGTTGCATCGTGCTTATCCGCGTGCCCCTCGCGTCCTGACTTCACACGCCACTCATTTGGTCCGCCACTCCATGGCTGGAATTGGGAGATGTGACGTATTCGAGCTGGTAGTCGTCCAGCAGAACGGAAACCCCTTGCTCCATGAAACCGACCGTCACCAAGAGACGGACTTCACTTTCCCGCCGCAACACGTATCCTCCGAAGCCTGCAAAGGCCCCCGACTTCACCCGAACGCGATCCCCTGAATCGATGCGTGATTCTGGAGTCAGCGGTGCACCGATTGCAATCATCCGTTCAATTTGCTGAAGCTCGTCGGCGATTTGCAAGGTATTGGAAACTTCCAGGACACTCGATACGTGGCCAGATTCGACAGACGCCAATCGCGCCTGCGGATTGCCGAACAGGAACACGTAGCCTGTGAAGAGTGGGGAATACGAAGCGCGCGAGCGGCCGTTCGGAGAACGGTAACGACGTTCGACCATGGGACAGAAGTATGGAATCTGCCTCGCGTGCAGCCGGCGCATCACGGCGTTCTCTCGTCGCGAAATCGTCTGCAGCGCCCACCACGCCTGACTGGGATTGGCCAACCGACTTCTCTCGAATAGATCGACGGGATGCAGGTTTTTCACTCTGGGACTGATTGGCATTATCGATCTTCTACCGTCGCCGGCACAGACCTTTTGAATTCCGAACGCGCGTCTGTCGCCGGCGCGGGCTCCGCCCCCATGGGTGACATGCTCAAAAATGGCACGGCACCAGACAACACGTTTTAAGTCAATAATTCACGAGAACGCGCCATGCGTGGCGCGGTCGATCGACCCTAGAGATTTCGCAACTTCGGGTGACGCGAACGATCGCGTTGTCGTTGCGAGGTCGCAAGAGAGAAGCAAAAGCTATGACGTCAGCTAACTGACCAAGCGCGATGCTGCGGCGCATACCGCGGTACGCACCGCGTTACGGGGACAGGCGCCTTTTTCGCCGACATCCACTCTTTTCCCGGTCCGATCCGCTGTTCGCGAAAGGCGTGTCCGTCTCTCGATTGTGGCCGAACAACGCATGGTTACTTCGTAACGCATTTCGGTCCCCGACGACTCAGCGTTCGATGCCTCGCGTTGATTTCCCGGATGAAACCAATTCGCGGACGAGAATTATGCTGATATTGAATTTTCAACTCATGCGATTTCACAATTGCCACGTTCATTCCAGGCATCGCGGCATGCCGACTGGTTAACGCACGTAAACAAGGCTTCGCCGGCGCGTGAAAAGTTGATGAACGAAATCCGCACCGGGAGGTCGACCTTTCGCGGCGATGTTTACATTCGATAACAGTTAGGCGGAATTCCCTGTCCCGTCGAATCATGTGGGTCGACGACGCGAAGGAAGTGAAGCGGCTAAGCGCACTTCGGGACGTGGTTGTATTGAAAATATGTTAAGTCGAGTTTACAGCGCGGAGATTTTGAACTCGACCAACCGGGAGGCGGCGCCCCGCTGCGTGACTGTCGTTCCAGCGGTGCCTGGGACTCTAATCTTTTGCCAGATCCGCCAGATAGACCGCCGTGATGGGATGCCCTTGGCTGTCCTTTTCGTGGCTGGAATACCAAGACAGCAAACCGTGTTGAGCATCAATTTCGACGAAACCGGGATAAGAATTGTCGCCGCCGCTGGGGAGTTCTACGATTGGTTTCAGTGCATCATCGGTCAGCCAGTAGAGTGCCGTCTTTGGTCCTTCCGCTGTGTTCTTGCGTCCGCCGACCAGCCATTGGTCTCCCCACTTCGCCAGCAACGGTCCACCGATATAGTGTGGTAATTCCGTACGGTCCCATGCCTGGTAGGGAGGACGGGCACGAGCCAACTGGGATGTCGAACCCTGCTCGCGACTGAGCGCCAACATTGTGCGGTCGGGCAGCAATTGAAACGCCGTTTCGTTTCCTTTCTGAGTCTGAAACAGGGAGCGGAATCTCCAGTTGACTCCATCCGTGCTTTCCAGCAAGGCTCCCTCCAGAATTGAAGCACCTCCCGCACCGGACTCGGCTTCGGAAAACCCTCGCTTGCGCCGACCGCACAGGTACGCCGTGTCGCCGTCGGTCACAGCGCGCCAGATGTAGTGGCCGTAGGTGCCTTCCAACTGGTGCGGAGTGCTCCACGCCTTACCGTCCTCAGTCCAGACCGAAAACCCAAGATGCTTGTTGATGTCATAGTCTTCGCGGGCCAATTCTCCCTCGCCGCTGTACCACGTGCCGGTATAGACGAACAGCTTTCCTTTGAATGCCAGGAAATGCGGATCCCGCGTGTCACGCAACGGTACGGAGAATTGATGCTCCGTGTCCCATGTCTTTGCATCATCGCTGCTCAGAACGATGATCGAGGACGTGGAAAACACCATGTGTCCGTCCGGGCAACTTCGAAACGTCAGCCAGTATTTCTCCTTCCAGCGAATCAGATCGGTAAACGCATTGTGCTCACCGTTGTCGAACACGCGACGAACATTCTGTACTCGGATGCCGGGCGGAGCGGCAGCGGCGTGCGTGTTTTCCGCCAGATGTGCGAGCCACATCGCGGCCAGTGAAACGAGTGCGGCGATCCAACGTGGTTGAAGCAATCGGTGCATGGGTCAAAACTCAATTCACAATCGGAAACGGAGAAACGCGGCAAAGACAGCACGGTTTAGCGAGCGAGGCTGGGTGTTGTCTCCGGCGTAGGTGGTATTGATAAACTGTAGCAGGAATCAAACAGCGAAACATTAACGCGGCCGCGCCGGGCAGCCAACGTGGCCCCGGCCTTTGCCGCCGCGAGGTCGTTTGCTACCCAGGAGTAAGCAACGGGACTTTTGGAGCATTGGCAGCGCCCGCGATGGTGTCTGGCTGAAATCAATGCCCGTATAGACGAGGCTTGCAACGGCGGCTGTGCGAAGGCAGAAGACAACGTATCATGAAGCATCGTGGCACATTCCCTGCGCGGTTTTGATCCAGCCGATTCCTCCCCGTCCTGCCCATGGACATGTCGTCAATGCCGTGCTTGAACAGCCTTTTAGTTGATCGCATGAACCGTGTTTGCCATACTTCCGCCCCTTGATATGGCGCGGTCACAAACGCCCAGATCGAACGAGGCCACCAAGAAAGAGTCGTCAGAACCACACGTTGATATCGACAGTCCCGATCGGCAGCACGTCGAAGTCACTTCGCATACACTTACATTTTGCCGAAGCCAGCTAGGTCGCCTGTCTACACACAATC
Organism: bacterium; assembly: GCA_030432015.1. GTDB lineage: Bacteria > Planctomycetota > Planctomycetia > Pirellulales > Pirellulaceae > ARS98. Next base: position 102 of record JAUIHJ010000099.1, on the reverse strand, counting down.
CCCAAGGAAATCCGAATATGAAACCGATTGCCCTCGCCGCATTCCTTCTCGTCGGCATCACCGTCGCACAGGCTCAGGAGACGAAAGAGATACGCCAGGCGC
>JAUIHJ010000098.1 GCA_030432015.1 bacterium | reverse complement strand
GAGTGCGACAGGGCTATCGAATTCGTCGTAGCGCACGCGGATAAATCGGGTCGGCTCGCGGCGGCTGATCGCGTTGCTAGCATCCGGCCGCGCGGGCACTTCGTCCGCCCAAGCCGTGGTGACCAAGAGAGAAAGCATTGCACAGCAGGCCAATTGTCCGCCAGTTCGATGGAAACTCACGACCGCACCTCGTCAAGGAATTGTGGGAGTGGAACGTCCAGCGTGCCGAACGCGATCCGGTCATGGCGAGTTTTCGTCGCTCGCGCGCCGGTACGTGCCGATTATTCGTCCCCGCGGCTTGGATCTTGCCTGTCGACCCAGCTTTCCGAAAAAAAGGATCGACAGCGCGATTATACATGATTTCGCAGCGCCAATTCCTTGGGATGGGGATTCAGATAGACCTGCTCCCGCAGGTACGCCACATCGAGCAATTGCACATAGTGGCGGATCAGCGTGAGCGGGACGATCAAGGGGACAAAACCGGCCAGGTAGTCGTCGACATTCGCAGCCAAATCGCGCCGTTGTTCGGTCGTCAGTTCCGTCTTGAAGAAACCCAGCATATGTTGCAGCACGTTGGTGTTTTTGCGGGTCGTCGCCACCTTTTTCAGCGCGAGCATGAACCGATCCTCGTAGGCCTGTTTCAATTCTGCCCGCGGCATGCCTTTGGCATTGGCGACCAGGCGACCTAGCTCGCGATACTCTTTCTCCGAATGGGCCAGCACAACGAACTTATATCGCGTGTGAAAGTCGACCAGATCCGCCAGCTTCCAACGCCGCGACCACAATCCCTGGATGGCGTGGAATGCGAAGACCCGCGCGATCCAGTTTTCGCGGAGGCGCGGATCACTCAGTCGGCCTTCCTCTTCGATCGGCAAGTTCGGAAAACGGTCCATCAAGGCCGTGGCGTAAAGTCCGACGCCAGCACGTTTGGCGGGCCCGCGGGGCTGATAAACCTTGACGCGTTCCATGCCGCAACTCGGTGATGCGCGTTTTAGAATGTAACCAGAAAGCTGCTCGCCAGCCAATTGTCGCGTGCGTCGCGCGGCGTAGGATTTCATCCGGTCGGTCAGATCGGTGTCGCTTTTCCCTCCCCGCATCCGCACGGCGCCGCCAATCTCCACCAGCCGAATCGATTCGCGGGGCGTGCCCAGGCCGATCTCAACCTCGGGACAGACAGGAACGAACTCGAAATATTCGCCCAGCGTCTGCGTCAGGTAGCGATCATGCTTATGGCCACCGTCAAAGCGAACTTCCTCGCCGAGTAAACAGGACGAAATGCCGATCCGAATGGGTGCTTGCAGAGTCGCTGGGGAATCAGGCATCATGCATTCTCGTAATTAGACCGGCGAAACAATGTCGTGAACCCGTTGTCCTGTATTTAAACGACTTCCGGCGGCGTTCGAGTCAGCTGGTGGGCGGGGCCACGAAGTCCAATTTTCCGATTCACCCCACACGCCAGGTTCGTGCATCGTAACAGACGCCAGCAACGCCCCATACTAGCCGGGAGATCCCGTACACATGGCAAGACGCCGCTTGGTCTGGCTGGTCGTTGCCGCGACGCTCGTATTGGCGCCACTCGCAGGTCTCGCCATGTTTAGTGCCAGTTCCCAGCGTCCCAAGACATTGGGCGTCACCAAGGGACGATTAGCCCCCTGCCCCGATTCACCAAACTGCGTGTCATCCCAGGCCGTCCATGAATCGCAACGGGTCGAGCCCCTGAAATTTGCCCCCGCGGCCGGAGAATCGAACGCGGGCGTCTCCCCGCAGATGATCGAACGGTTGGCGGCCATCGTCGGCACGTTTCCCCGCGCCACGGTCGTCCGCCAGACGGACGACTACCTGCACGCGGAGTTTACCAGCGCCCTGTTTCGTTTTGTGGATGACGTGGAGTTCTACTTCGATCGCGACACGAACCAGCTTCACGTTCGCTCGGCATCGCGGGTCGGCCGTTCAGATCTGGGTGCAAATCGGCGGCGTGTGGAAGCCATTCGTGCAGCGCTGCGCAAGGCCGACGGTCCGACTTGACGTGAGGAGTCCGGGGGCAGAGACCACGTGTTCCATCGCAGCAGGGGACTGCGGCGCGCCGGACGGTCGCCGTACCGCTCACCCGGTCAACCGCGCGAACATGGTGTGTTTGGGTTCGTGGTCGATGCGTTGCATGACATCATCCTGTGCGATGGCCTGCGCGATCTCGCGGAACACCGCTTCGGCAGCGGCCAAATAGGCATCAACGTGCCGCGGCTGGTGCGCCATCGTTGGATTGAATCCAGCCGATGCCAGAAAGCCGTGGTCCAACATACGAATCGTGAAGAGCGTTTGTAACGCGGTGGCGCTGGGATGGTCGAAGCCGACAACCACGCCCTCGGGTCGACCGCCGATCGTCACCGGCACGCCGGTGCGCGCCCCCAACTCCCGCCACCCGTCCATCAAACGCGATCCAATTCGGCCGAGATGCGACGGCACATCGATCCGCATCATCTTCTCGATGCAAGCAACCGCTGCCGCCGGACCGATGCCCTCGGTCCAATAGGCACTGGAAATGAAGGTCGACTGGGCCGCGTTCATGGTGGCGCGATTGCCAATCACCGCGCCCATTGCAAAGCCGTTGCTGATGGTCTTGGCGAATACGGCCACGTCCGGTTCAATCCCGAATTTCAGATGGGCTCCCCCCAGGCAGAGCCGCCAGCCAATGGAAATCTCGTCAAAGATCAGCTTGGCACCAGACCGCGTCGCAAGTTCTCGCACGCCGGCCAGGAAGCCGGGATCCGGCTCCACGTGCCGCGTCGGCTCCATCACAATCGCGGCCAGATCACCTTGATGATCGGCCACGATTCTCTCCAGTTCGTCGAGACGATTGTACGAAAATGCCAACGTCGTTCCCGCCAGCCCTGCCGGGACGCCGGCCGGGTCGAGCCCCGGCAGGAGATGCCCGTCCAAGCCATCCGGGCCGTCGGCCAGGTTGGCTGCCAAATACCAGTCATGCCAACCGTGGTAGCCACAAATGGCCACCTTGTCGCGGCCCGTCGCAGCGCGGGCGATTCGCACCGCGACCGCCATCGACTCGCCACCGGTTCGGGGAAACCGTGCCATCTCGGCCCAGGGGTGAATCTCGCACAACAACTCGGCCAAACGAACCTCGTCGTACGTCTGCTGCGTGGCCATCGTCCCCAGGTGCACGCGGCGAATGACGGCCGCGTTCACGTCTGGATCGGCGAAACCCAGGATACAGGCCAGGATGCCATTGAACGACATGTCAATGAAACGCCGACCGGCCGTATCAATCACTTCGCAGCCGATCGCCTGGTCGTAGTATGCGGGCCAATGATGGGGCGCAAACAGTTCGGGGCGTTTCGACAACAACTGCGTCCCGCCCGGGATGACCTGCTTCGCGCGGCGATATTGCGTTTGCACCAACTCGCCATCCGGTGCGTCAACCACGCCGAGCAACTGTCGCGCGTTGTTCCCGAAGATCCGTTCCAGATCGTCGTCCTTGAGGCACATCGTCTGGCAGGCCTGCTGCAGCGCCAGCAACGATTCGATACCAACCAGAGTCGGTTTGCCATGTTCCCAGCCTTCCCAACCGACGTTGTGCTCGTAACCCCACATGAATCCATCAGCGATCGAGAACGCCTTGCCACGAATTTCCGAGACCGGAAAGTCGCTGCCATACATCAGGCGGGTCGTGCCGGTCGCGCGAATGATCGCCTCGAACGCAGTCGGCTCGCAGATTGCCGACGAATCAAAAAACACGTTATCGATTCCCCGTAGTTGGTCAATTGCCTGGGCAGTATCCGAGGCATTAAAGCCTCGTGCGGCATGCGCCAGCACCAGACGCGCATTGGGAAATGCCAAACATTGTTCGCGAATGTAGGTCGCGTTGCGCGCGTCTCTGAGCGCTTGAGGCAACACCATGTGCATGGTGATCCAAAGGCCGTGGCGGTCCGCTAATTCCCAGGCCCACCGCGGCAGGAATTCGCCTTGCTCCGCCTGAAATGAGTTCTCCCGCGCGGCAAACACGTGATACACCTTGAACCCGGAGAACCGATCGCGGAGCAGCGTCGCTTCAACCGCATCCGGGTCGTCCTCAGGGCGAATCATCATCAGGCCGCGGCATGCCGAATGCTGTGCCAGTTGCGCAGCCAGAAACTGATTCGCCGCCACACAGTCCAGACCGCGTTTGGGAAACGGGAAGTACAGCCCGTTCTTAATCACACGCGTACCCATCCAGCGCGTCATGCTGGCAAGCATCGCATCGTAGCCAACCGCCGGATCGGGCATTGGCTCGCCATCATCCTGGGCATCCAGGATGTGGCTCAAGTCGTACCAATGGGCATGCGCGTCGAACGCGTCAGGCGGCACGAAGTCGCCGATGCGGTCGTCAAAGAGACGCCGGTCTGCCTCCGTGATTTCAAAACGGGTTGGATCGGAAAAATCGCGGCGAGTGGGAGACGGTTTCATTCCGGATTCCGTGGGCGCAAGTGGATTAAGGCTCGTCGACGCGGTACCGGGCGATTCGGTCTGGGTCACCTTCGATACCAAGCCCCGGGATGGTGGAAACGGCGATCTGTCCGTCGCGAATCTTAATTCGCTCGGTAATGACGTCGTCTTCCAAACCGAAGTAAGTGGTGTCATTGGCCAGCGAGTAGGCTTGGCAGGCTGCCGCGACATGGACCATCGCTGCGGTCTTGGGCCCCAGGTCGTGACCGCAGTGCATGATGCAAGGAATTCCAGCAGCTTCGCAAATCCTCCCGATCGTCACGCAGGGGAGGATACCACCAGCGATGTGAGTATCCGGCAGAACAAACGCGGCGGCGTCCGCCTGAAGAATCGCGAGCACGCTTTGCGGGTCGGTCACGCTCTCGTTCAAGGCAATCGGCACGCGGCTCTGTGATCGCAACCAATGGGCATCCGACAGCGGCTCGGCCGGAATCGGCTGCTCCAGGTACTCGAGGTCGAAGGGTTCCAACTGCCGACATAGCTCGGCGGCCTGCGACGGCGAGTACGCTCGATTGGGATCGATCCGCAGCTTGAGTTGGTCGCCCACCGCATCGCGTACGCCGCGCACCATCGCGATGTCTTCATCCATGTCTGCACCCGCCTTGGTCTTCAGGGTTCCGAACCCCTGCTCGACAAAATAGGCAGCAATTTCGCCTGCCCGTTCGTACGACTGAATTCCCATGCAGGCCGCGACGTCCACACGCTGCCGAACCAGGCCACCTAGTAACGCAGCGACCGGCACGCCGCGCGCCTTGCCGGACAAGTCCCAAAGTGCGAGTTCAATCCCGGACTTCAGTCTCGTCTGCAAAGTGCAATCGCGATGAAAGGCGGCAAGGTTGAGCGGATCCCGGCCGATTAGCCATTGCCTCGCCTGATGCTGCATCTCGGCGCCGGAGATGCCGGCCAGAAAATTGACGTTGTGTTCACCCCAGCCCGTCAGCCCGGCGTCCGTGTCGACCTGTACGATGGCGCTGCGTGTTGTGGAACTGCTGCGCAGATGCGAACGGTATGGCGCAATCGGCGCGACTTGTGGGACGTCGACGACCGTGACATGAACGTTGGTGACCTGCATCGCCCGCTCCTGACCTCCAGATCTGTCACGGCATGACTCCGTAACGGCGGCGAGTATTGTACACGGATCACGCGCACATGTCCGCTTTCTTCAACCAGATCAAGACGGCCGCTCGCGTTTACAGGCGAGGCAACAGCGACAGCACCGATTCGCTCGGCCGCGGAATGACATGAGCGGCGATCAAGGTGCCCAGTCCGTCGACCTTGCGTTGGGCCGCGTCGATGGCGGCGTTGACTGCGGCCACATCCCCCTTAATGACAACGGTCACATATCCACCGCCCAACTTCTCTTTCCCTACGACTTCAACATTCGCTGCCTTGCACGCGGTGTCGATCGCTTCAAACACGGCTGTAAAACCTTGTGTCTCGATGAAGCCCAGGGCAAATGAACTGGTACGTGTCACGATCGATGGCTCCGGTGGAAGTGATTTATTGTCCGTGGCGGCAACATGGTTGTCCGTGTTTGCGGCGGGTAGGTGCACGACGTCTTGCTGGATCAGCGGGTTGTGTTCCGCCGGGCTTTCGATCGCGCGCCACGCTCCAGGGTCCGGGCGGTTGATGAGATCCTGGACCGGCTTGCCGCCCATCCGGTCGGCCGTGCGGAAGCCCACGTCGAGGGCAGTTCGCAGTTGATCTGGCGAACCGGTGAGTTTAATGATGATGCCCAGAAAATCGTTAATCTCAGCTTGCACCACAGCAATGCCGGCGGATTTTTCCATCTCATCCAAAGCGACCATGGCCGGCGTATAGCCGGTCGTCTCCAGCATTCCCAAGGCGTCATTCACAAGGCAGTCCGATCGATGGGCTTCCGATTGCAGTACGTATTCAGGCCGCGATCTACTTTCTAAACTATAGGTTCAACGGCGCGCGGAAGGGACGCGGATTTCCCGCGTGCCACATCCGGCGAGCCTTCGCGACGGCCCCTGCTTTGGCTCGTTTTCCCCATGGATGCCAATCGAGCCCGCCATAACCGCAGAAACACAACCACAGGAACAAGCATGACGACCGTTACGATCTATCATAATCCACGGTGCAGCAAGAGTCGTCAGACGCTGGCGCTGCTTCAAGATCGCAACCTGGAAATTGAGATCATTGAGTACCTCAAGTCGCCGCCGGATGCTGCGACCCTGCGGACCCTAATCCAACGACTGGGGCTCGCACCGGCCGAATTGCTCCGCGGGAAAGAGCACCGCGATTTGGGGCTGGGCGAGACCGACGACGCGGAGGAATTGATCGAGCGAATTGTCGCCCACCCGGAGATTATCCAGCGGCCCATCGTCGTCCACGGTGCGGCCGCCAGGATTGGGCGTCCGCCGGAGAACGTGCTGGAAATCCTTTGAATATCTCGCCGCCTCAGGCCGATCGGACCCAGTGGTGTGAGGCGATTGCGGTGTGAGGCGATTGCGGTGTGAGGCGATTGCGGCATTCCCTCGCGCAAGACCACCGGCTACGCGATCTGGGAGAGCACGTACGGCCCTTTCGGGATGACCGCAACGGTGGCATTTTCGCCGTGCTCGGCAATTGATTCCGCGAGCGCCTCTTCGACCGAAGGTGCCGATTCTACGAAGAGCTTGTTAATCGTTTCGGCCGGCAGCCCATCGCTGACAATCTTGACTTTCGCTTTGCGGCAGACCTTTGCTAGTTCTTCGAGTTGCCACTGGTCCATGACAAAATAGTCTTTGCCGAGGATCCGTTCCATAAAGACGTCGAGGCTGGGATTGTCCACAAACAAGCTTTGGAACTCGGGACTGCCAATCCCCTCGGTCAGGCTGGCAGCCAGGATGATCGTGCCACCCTGCTTGACAATCGGTAGTGCTCCGGTGAGCCCCTTGACGGCCTGATAAAAGGTCGTATCCAGCGGATATCCGGCGCAGCTCGTCACGACGATATCGACGGCTTCGGGAACTGTGTCGGTCACGACGCTGCGGACGAATTCAACCCCTTGAAGAAATGCCGCTTCCATATCACCGGCAACGAATGCCAGCGGGCGACGCTCGGCGTCGATCACCACATTGGCGATGAAATCACAGCCCGCCTTCCTGGCAATCCAGGTGTTCTCTTCGTGAACCGGGTTGTCTTTCAGAATTCCACAATCGGCGTTCGGGCTCTCCAGAAAATCGGGGCCGTGCCAGATCTTGACCGTTTCCAGGGCAGCGATGCCGGGACAAATCAGCTTGCGGCCGCCGGAAAAACCGGCCATCAAATGCGGCTCGATCAGCCCCACCGTGATCTTCAAATCTGCGTCAACATACCGCGAGTCAATCCAGATCGGCACACCCCGCGGGCTCTCCCCGAGATACGAATGTTCCTCGAGAATTTGCCCGTGATGGTTCTCGATCCGATAGTTTTCCGCAATCTCACGCCCCACAATTTCGACCAGTTCTTCGCCCTCGTTGGGACGGTGCAGGCCAGTGGCGATCAAGATCAGAATATCTTGACGGGCGATGCCGTTCGCTTCCAGCGTTTCCAACATTGGCCGCAGAATTAGCTCGTTGGGAACCGGTCGTGTGATATCGCAGATGACAATGCAGGCATCTTGGCGGCCTCGCGCCAACTCCGCCAGCGGAGGTGACTCGACGGGATCCGCGTAGGCTCCACGAATGACCGCCTCGGGATCGGACAACGGCGGAGCGTCCTTGTAGGCGAGCCGGCGAATCGGCCGATCGTCCGGCAATTCAACGTCCAGCCCCGTTCGACCGTATTCAAGATGCACGCGCATAGAAGAATTCCCCAAGAGAGGCGGCAGGAAGTGCGTTGCGTAGTGGAGCAGGCACTGAACATGTCGCGCCGAGCGCGGGGTGCCCGTCACCTGCGGCGACCAGACTACTTCTTCTTGTCGTCGCCCTCTTCCTCTTCCTTCTTCACTTTCTTCTTTTTCTTCAGCGACAACTTCTGGACGCGCACCTTGGGAAGGCCATAAACCGCATCGCCGTCAGCCCACCGTTCGGCGGCCTTGAGTTTCTCAATTCTCTCGGCGCGGGTCAGGACGTTGCGGCTGCGCATCATTCCGGCGCGGACTTTTAAGCTCTTGTCAATTGTCATCTGGGGGTTTTCCGGCGTTCGTTGGTCCCGGATCCTATCTGTCAGCCATGTATGTTTTCAAGCAATCTCACACTATATAGCTGCTTCCAGCTGCTTGCAACCTCGGTGCGGCGCCGTAGAAACCCAGAATTCTCTTGGTGCGGACGCCCATTCCTCCGTGCCTGGCACCCGGTGCCGCTGGATTTTGGTCATTGCTCTACCGCTCAACGCATGATATTATCATGCCTATTGAGATACAGTCTCATTCTCGATCTCAATCTCGATTCATGCCCCCAACCACCCCGCCGATACCCACGTGTCCGACCTGATCCCTCTGCATTTTCTATCTCGAGGAGAAGTCGCCGAAATCGACCAATTGGTTGGCGGCGCTGAAGATGTTCACCGACTCGAGGAACTTGGGCTGCGCAGCGGGGTGATGATCGAAATGCTTCAGCCCGGGACGCCCTGCATCGTCAGCCTGGCGGGGCATCGCCTCTGTTTTCGCCAAAATGATACGGTGGGAATCCTGGTCAGGGCGGGAGTTGCACGTTGAGCACGTTGGCGGAGGTGGCTGTCGGTCTGCGAGGCCAAGTAACGGGAATCGAAGGAACGGATGAGGTCAGCTTACGTCTCCTGGAAATGGGACTGACACCAGGCGTCGAGTTTCGCTTGCTGGGCGTGGCCCCGCTGGGCGATCCGATCGAAATCGAAGTCCGCGGGTACCGTTTGAGCCTGCGAAAAAGCGAGGCAGCCCGCGTTTCGGTTGTCAGCCACGACTGATCCGCTGCCATGCGATTTTTCAGAACGACGAGTTCCACGGAATGCCTGCTTCGAACACCGCGCCTCCGATAACCGTCGCGCTGATCGGGAACCCCAACACCGGCAAGTCGACGCTCTTCAGCGCGTTGTGTGGTGTGCGCCAACGCGTCGGCAATTTCCCCGGGGTCACTGTCGAGAAGAAGGTTGGCCAGACCAGCTTTCATGACCGGGCGTTCTCCATTGTGGACTTACCCGGTTCATACAGTTTGGCACCACGTTCTCCCGACGAGATGGTGGCAGTCGACGTGTTGCTCGGTCGTCAGGACGCCGTTGACGCGCCGGACGTCGTGTTGTGCATTGTGGATGCCAGCAACTTGGAGCGCAACCTCTATCTCGTCAGCCAGGTGCTCGAACTGGGTCGCCCCACCGTGCTGGCACTGAACATGGTCGACGTGGCCAAAGAAAAGGGCATCACCCTGGACTTGGAAGCCTTGGCCGACCGGTTGGAGATTCCGGTCGTCGCAGTGCAAGCGAATAAGCGGATCGGGCTGACCGAACTGAAGGCAGCCTTGGCAGCGGCAGTGAACCGCAAGTCATCGCCGCTTCCGAGCCCCTTCCCAGAAGCCTTTCAGCGCGAAGTCGAATTGCTGGTGGAGTCCGGCGTCCGCCCACGGTATTTGGCGGAGCGGTTACTGCTGGACACCAGCGGCTATCTCGCCGCGGCTGAGATCCCTGGAGTTGGCCGCGATACCCACTCGGCCGTCACCGAGGCACGCGAGCGATTGAGCAACGCGGGTGTCCCGATTCCAGCGGTCGAGGCGATGTGCCGGTATCAATGGGTCGGCGAAGTCACTCGCGGGATCTTCCAGCGTGAACCGGCTCGCGAACGAGGCCTCACGGACCGCATCGACCGCGTGCTCACCCATCGCTGGCTCGGCTCGCTGTTTTTTGCATTCGTCATGGTCGTGATGTTTCAATCCGTGTTCTATGTGGCCGAACCAGCATCCGCGCTGATTGACGGCATGAATGAGTATGCCAGCAATCTGGTCATGCAATGGTTGGCCCCTGGCGCGTTGCGATCGTTGCTGATCAGTGGAGTCATTGAGGGCGTAGGGGGCGTCCTGGTATTCTTGCCGCAGATCTTCGTGCTGTTTTTCTTCATTGCGATCCTCGAAGACTGCGGCTATATGGCCCGGGCGGCCTACCTGATGGACCGCCTGATGAGCCGTGTCGGTTTAAGCGGCAAGTCGTTCATCCCGCTCCTGTCGTCCTTTGCCTGTGCGATTCCCGGCATCATGGCGGCCCGCGTAATTGAAAACCCGAAAGATCGGCTGGTCACGATCTTGATTGCTCCGCTAATGAGCTGTAGCGCCCGCCTGCCGGTCTACACCTTGCTGATCGGCGCCTTCATTCCGGACCGTCGGTATCTCGGAGTGATCGGCCTCAAGGGCCTCACGATGTTCGCGATGTACGCGATCGGGATTGTCGCGGCAACGGTCGTGGCATTGGTGCTGCGGCGGACGATCGTCAAAGGCGCCGCACCGCCCTTCGTGATGGAACTTCCGAGCTACAAACTGCCGGGTTTGGACATTGTGGTCCATCGAGTGCTCGAGCGGGGCTGGTCGTTCGTGCGACGGGCCGGCACGTTGATCTTCGCGGTCACCATCGTGGTGTGGGCTGCCGGTTACTATCCGCGAAATCCAGCGAACATCGATCCTTCGCTGTTGGCGGCGCAGACCCGCCTGGAAGCGGAGCTCGACAAACTCAACGAGGCTGCCCCCGAGGTGGACGAACAGCGTCGCGAGCGAATGGTCGAATTGGCCGACGTCCAAGGGCGGATCGCAGGCCAGTATCTGCGTTTCAGTGTGCTGGGCCGTATGGGACAGTTGATTGAACCGGCGGTCAAGCCATTGGGCTGGGACTGGAGGATTGGCTGTGCCGCGATCGCCTCCCTGCCCGCGCGCGAGGTCGTGATTGCGACGCTGGGGGTCATTTATAACCTCGGCGAGGAGGAGAGCGAGTCCTCGGAGACCTTGGCCCAAACGCTGAAGAAAGCGAAATGGGAGGAAAGCGGTCAGCTTGTCTTCAACACGCCGGTGGCGCTTTCGATCATGGTGTTCTTCGCGTTGTGTGCGCAATGCGCTTCGACGTTGGCGGTCATGCGTCGCGAAACGAATAGCTGGAAGTGGCCTGCCTTCACGTTTGTCTACATGACCGTCTTGGCGTATCTTGGAGCCATGGTGACCTATCAAGTTGGGATGTTGTTTGTCGCCAGCTAGTTTTTTCGCCCTTTGGTGCAGGGCCATCGGCGAGGTGCAACATGCAGAGTGGATGGCAAGACGTCGTTGCGATCGGTGTGATCGCCATCGCCGTGGGATACCTGTGCCGACGCATATGGTCTGGCCGGCACCCATCCGTCACGTCAGGTTGCGGAGGCGGTTGCCAAGGCTGTACGGCAGCCGATCTGCCAACCAACACGGACCTGCCGGCGAACCCTCAGCAGATCATCCCCATCGAATCGCTACGGACCAAGCGTTCGTCGCACCGCGAACCGGTCGCTGGAAAGTTGTGAAGCCGCCGGCTTGCGGCGCGAACCGATCATAGGAAACCCACCCATGAAAGTGTTTTGGACTGTTCTGTGGATCCTGGCCTTACTCGTAGCGAGCCCCATCGCCGCGCGCACGGCTCGAGCGGAATTCCGCGGCGGCGCGGCAATCGTCGACGTCACGCCGGTACAGTTTCCGGTCATTGTTAACGGCGGCATGCTTAGCCGCACCGTCGACCAAGTCAAGACGCCGCTCAACGCCCGCGCCCTGGTCCTTGATGACGGTGAAACTCGGCTGGCGATTGTCGTCGTCGATAGCTGCATGTTGGAGCGTCCGTTTCTGGATGAAGTCAAACAATTAGCGTCACAGCGAACCAAGATCACGCCGCAGCGAATGCTGATCTCCGCCACGCATACGCATTCCGCGCCGGCTTCGATGAGCTGCCTCGGTACCAACCTTGATCCAACCTACGTACCGTATCTCCGAGAGAAGATTGCCGAAGCGATCGCGCTGGCCGAGGCCAATCTGGAGCCGGCCCAAGTTGCCTGGGGAGTCGGTGACGCCGCACCGTTTACGGCCCTCAGGCGTTGGATTCGCCGCCCGGATCGTTTGGCGGAAGACCCGTTCGGGAACCTGACGGTGCGTGCGAACATGCACGCCGGCGGTAACTGGGACAATGTGACGGGCGAATCCGGTCCCGAGGATCCGGATCTGTCCATGATTTCGCTGCAGGCTCGCGACGGCACGCCGCTGGCCGTCCTCGCCAACTTTTCGATGCATTATTTTTCTGGCGAGCAAGGTGTCAGTGCCGATTACTTCGGCCTGTTTTGCAATGGGCTGCAGCAGCACTTGGCGCCGCGGCAAAGCGACCGGCACCCACCGCTGGTCGGCATCATGTCGCACGGTTGCAGTGGCGACATCTGGCGTCGCGACTACCGCGTGCCCCCTGCGGAGCGCGAGTCCCCAACGATCGAAAGCTACACGGCAGGACTGCTCGAAATCGCCCACGAGACCCTGGCGGGGCTGACGTACCGCCACGACGTCGATCTGGCGATGGCCGAGCAACGGTTGAATCTGAAGTACCGCGTTCCAGACGCGCAACGCCTGCACTGGGCGCAGTCCATCGTCGATGCCATGGGAGATCGGCCGCCGAGCAACTCCCAGGAGGTTTATGCCCTGGAACAGATGATCCTGCATGAGCGACAGGCGACGGACGTGGTCGTCCAGGCGATTCGGATCGGCGACATGGCCATCGCCACCACACCCACGGAGACCTACGCCCTGACCGGGCTCAAGCTGAAGCTGCAAAGTCCGTCGCCCGCGACCATGGTGATTGAGCTGGCCAACGGCGGCGACGGCTATATCCCGCCACCCGAACAACATTTCCTGGGCGGCTACAATACCTGGGCAGCGCGGTCCGCCGGGCTCGAAGTTCAGGCCGAGCCCAAGGTTACCGAAGCGGCCCTGGGACTGCTGGAACAGGTTACCGGTCGGCCCCGTCGCCGCCACGACGGAGGTATCGGCGGCAAGGCGCCCGCTGCGATCTCGAAAGCCGATCCGCTCGCCTATTGGCGTCTGGAAGATCTCGACGGTCCCCTGGCCAGGGATCAAACGGCAGCGGGTCGCGACGCCTACTTTGAGCCGGGTGTGGCGTTGTTCTTAGAAGGCCCATCAACAGCAGGCTTCTCCTTCGCCAGCAAGAACCGGGCGGTGCATTTCGCTGGCGGGAGGATGCGTGCCCGGATTTCCAGCCTGCCTGCCGACTACTCGGTATCGCTCTGGTTCTGGAACGGAATGCCCGTCGACGCGCGCGACGTCAGTGGTTGGATGTTTTCACGGGGACGTGACCATGGAGCAGCCGGCGAGCACCTCGGGCTGGGTGGTACGCAGGACGGAGCTGGTAAGCTGATCTTTCAACACCACGACGGGTTGGGCAAGCCTTCGACGCATGTTGGCACCACGACGATCGACCGCTGGACCTGGAATCACGTGGCCCTGGTGCGCAGCGGAGATTCGGTGCGTGCCTACTTGAACGGCAATCCACAACCGGAGATTGACGCCACTGCCGCACCGGGTGTCATCAGCAACGTCCGCCAGTTATTCTTTGGCGGCCGGACGGATAATCGCTCCAACTGGGAAGGCCGGCTGGATGAGATCGCAGTCTTCAACCGGCCGCTTGAAGTTTCAGAAGTGCAACGTTTCGCCGCCCCGTAGCCAGGCGTGTCGGGTGGATTCGGAGCGGCGCGGAAGCTGTCAATAGCCGAGCGCGATTCAGCAGCGCACATCCCGCCAGCGGGACTGGCACTTTCTTTGCCGGCAGGCGGTTTTTCCTCAGTTGAATCTAAGGGGCGGCGAAGAACGAGCCGGTCCCGGATGGTCGCCGCATTGCCCTCGGTCATCTCGGAGGCCGTATGACCGCCCAATTTTGTGACCGCCTCGGTTTGCCAACGTAAAACGGCTCGCGATCGTGCGCACACAAATCGCGAGCCGTTTGGATGACGTCGAGCGTCTGAGCTGGCGTGCGAGCAGCACGTTGCTGCCGCATGAAAGCCACCAGCGACGTTACTCGCCTGGTCCTGCCGCAGCAACCGCGTCGCTCACGCCGTCCTGGTACGACTTGAAGTTGTCGCGAAACAGATTGGCAAGCTTCTTGGCGGTCTGATCATAGGCGGCAGCATCAGCCCAGGTGTTTTTGGGAACCAGAATTTCGCTCGGCACACCAGGACATTCCGTGACCACATCCAGCCCGAAGAACGGCTCCCGCTCGGTTGGTGCATCACCCAAGACACCGGCATGAATCCCATCCAGGATCGCCCGGGTACTGGCAAGGCTGATACGCTTGCCCACGCCATAGGGTCCACCACTCCAGCCCGTATTCACCAGCCAGACCTTAGCGTTGTGACGTTTGATATTCTGTGAGAGCAACTCGGCATACTTACCGGGGTGC
>JAUIHJ010000843.1 GCA_030432015.1 bacterium | reverse complement strand
TGGCGGACGGGTCGTGCAATAAGGCGGGCCTGATGTGATCGTTGTCTTTACCAGCTGCGCAGCGGCTAAGGTGCGTCGAGCTCTTGTCGCGATTCGCGACAAAGCGCTGCAGTTTCAGCCATGGGTGGCGACGAGGAGAACGATGTGATTTTCCAGAGCCTATCGGAGGCAAACACCGATCGTAATGGCCGCGGCGACCGCTTTTGTGCGTCCCGTTTCGCTCCAGGAATTCTTGCCGCAGGTCTGATCGTCACTGCGATGGTGGCCGGCGCCACAGCGGCAGAGACCATCGAGCTGAATCCTGCCACCACGACATACGATCATCATCCATCGATTTCCGTGTCGCCCGACCAGACCACCTGGGTCGCCTGGCACACATATCAAAATGGTGTCGACGGCGTTGTCGCGCGGCAGATCGATCCTCAGGGTGCGGTCGGACCACTGCATGCGATCAGCGAAGACGGCCCGATCCACGGCCCCCCTACGATCATCGCCGAGTCCGCCCAGCGGGCTTCGATTTTCTGGTCGACGAAGGTGGCCGGACGCTGGCAGGTGATGTGCCGCCGCTGGCGAGGCGGTCGCTGGGCAAAACAACAGCCCTTGTCTGAGGTAGCCTATGACGCGATTTTTCCTACGGCGACCCTGGTCGACGACAGCCAGTTGCTCGTTGCCTGGTCAGCACGCGTTGGCGATCACTATCGGATCCGAGGGCGCCAGTTGAATGTTGACGCAGGAACAGAGGCGACCCTCGATATCTCCGGCGAACAGCGTTCCGATCGCCAAGTTTCCACCATTGGCACGGCGAATTCACCTTGCAACGCCTACCGCCCTACCCTGGTTCGACACAACAACGAAGTCTGGGCGTTTTGGGACCAATATCGTCAATCCAACTATGCCGTTCACGGGCGGCGTATCCTGCCGACGCTGGGTGCCATCGAGTCGATCTCTCCCCCCGGCGAATATTGCCTGACCCCGACGCCGTTTTCTCATGCGAGCGGCCTGCATGTGGCTTGGCTACGGAAAATTGACGTCATCGGAGGACCGGGCGTGATCAGCCAGTGGCATACGCTGCACGGTGCGATCCGCCGCCATGACGAATGGACTCAGGTTCGCGATGCAGGCGGCAAGACCGAAGCAGCGGAATTAACTCAGGGTTTGATGGCGAAGATCTCGCCCCGGCCAATCGCGACCGGCGGTTACCTTGGATCGCGGGTGCGCCCCTTGTGGCAATCCTGCGGTGACCAGGTCTGGTTGTTGTGGGAACGCAAGTCAGATCATCGCGGCAGCACGCCTAAGGTAGCGGGCGATCTGGTGGGACGCGCCATCGATGATGGCCAATGGCAAACCGCGGTCGTCCTGCAACAGGGTTTCGTCGACTACCACCCCGTGCATCCGCCACGCGACGACGCGACTTCCTTCCCCGTCGTTGCGTCGAAGCTGCCAAGACAAGCGAAGCGAACGTATGTTCAGATGACCGTCGACCTGGATGCCGCTCAGCCGTTCGAACAGGACGCATGGCCTGGCTGGAGCCCCATCACCCTGCCTATTAATGCCGAGCAAACTCCGCGCAGGAAAATCACCGCCGGCGACAAGACCTACAAGCTATTCTGGGGCGACTTGCATTGCCACAACAACCTCTCGGCCGACGCCGAAGGTGAATCCGACGAATCAAATCACTATGCGCGAGACCGCGCTGGGCTCGACATTGTCGTCTTCACCAACAACGATTTCTACAATGTCCCGTTGACCCAGTACGAATACGAGCTTGGCAATCTATTCGCCGCGAGCCATTCCGTACCTGGCGCGTTTCTTTCGCTTCCCGGCTACGAATGGACGTCCCGGATTCCCGGCGTGGCGGGCGCAAGCTTAGGCGATCCCGGCAACTGGCTGCCGCCGTATCGCAATCGGTCCTTCCCCAACCACCGTAGCGTCATCTATCCGCCAGCCGGTGGGCCGCTCGTCCACTTTACCGAGGTCGAAAACGACATCGCGCATTTGAATGAGGCCGTGGCGAATGCCGGTGGTATCACCCTCTCTCAACACCCGGCGTTTGAGCTCAGTGGCCATCCAGTCGAAATCGGACTTGAACTGACATCCGGCTGGAGCAACTACATCGCACAGAACCCACAGCTGTTCCATCGTGCACTCGACCGAGCGAGGACCGGCACCGGCACGCGACTCGGCTTTGTTGCCAATGGCGATTCGCATCGACGGGCACCGGGGCTGAGCGGCGCATTGACAGGGATCTATGCGGAATCGCTGACACCAACCGCGATTTTGGACGCGCTTCGCCAACGCCGCTGCTTCGCGACATCGGGCGCCCGAATTCTTGTTGACGCCCGTGCCGACGGCACGTTGATGGGCGGCGAAGCGCCGGCTGTCGACCGTCGCATCTCGTTGTCGCTGCACGCGATCGGAACCCGGCCGCTGACGCGTGCTGTGCTGATCCGTGACGGCCAGAAAGTCTTCGCCGCCCCCGGCAATGGCCAGCGCGAAATCAACGTAGAATTCACCGACGAGCCAGTCGAGTCCGGCGTGCATTGGTATTATTGGCAAGTCAGCCAGGAGATCGTGGCGCCCGTGTTACCCGGAAACCTGATGGCGGCCCACGGGCACCTCGCCTGGTCCTCACCACACTGGGTGACGGTCAAGTGAGGCGTGCCGAACCGGAGGAGGATCGCTACCCGCGGCATTGGCCGGCCGCGGTCGCCGCAACGGCTGTTGGCCAC
>JAUIHJ010000097.1 GCA_030432015.1 bacterium | reverse complement strand
GAGGCGTTGACCACGGCCCTGCACAACAAGCAACTGACGGTGGAGCGGAGGATCTTAGCGGCCATGGGGCTGTCCAGTCGCCAGCGCGTCGCCGCCGGGCAGACGATCGATTTCCCATGTATCGATCTGGGAGATGCCCAGATTGTGCTCTTCCCCGGCGAATCGTTCGTTGGGTATCAACTCATGGCCCAGCGGATGCGGCCGGAGTCGTTCGTTTTTTCGATCGGCTATGGCGAGTGTTGGCCGGGGTACGTGCCCACAGAAGCCGCCTTTGACGATCGCTTCGCAGATTCCTGGCTATGGGTGGCTCCGGGCTCCGAATCACGTGTGCGGACCGCGTTGGAACATGTTTTGCAACAATAGCCCAACGCGATTACGGACCGCGGAGTGGGCTTTTGAGACACCGGCATGCTAAGCATCGCCATGTTGTGGTGCAATGCGTGGCGTAGCAACGTTTTCCCGCCCTCGGTCTGGTTGCCAGGTCACTGCGCATGATTAGAAAACGAATGTGTACGGTTTAACGGTTTACGGAGCAACGCGGCGCAGTCCGATGAGGTCTGGCGCCCGTAGGGACCACGAGACGAAAGGTCGGAGGCAATACGATGCGACAGGTTGTGCGAGTTGGATGTGTGGTGGCGAGTTTGATCGCGGTCGGATGTGCCGATCGATCCGGTTCTGCCCCAGTGAATGAGACCGCCTCAGCGAGCGGGGTCGAAGCGTCGAACGGCGCCGCAAGTCCTGTCGAAATAGAGGCTGCGAGCGACAACGGCGAGCGCACATCCGCAACCGATACGCTCGACGTTGCCGTAGAGATCAAGAGTTGGGAGTCGGTGCAGGAATGGGTCGCTGGCCAACAGGGGAAAGTTGTGGTGATCGATGTGTGGTCGACCTCCTGCCATCCGTGCCTCCGTGAATTCCCTCACTTTGTCGAACTGCATGAAAAGCACAAGGACCGCGTTGCCTGCGCATCCTTGAGTATCGACTTCTACGGCGGCGACGGAAATACGCCGCAGGACGTGCAGCCGCGCGTCCTTAAGTTTCTGACCCGACAACGGGCCACCATGGCGAATTTCCTCTCGAGCGACCCGGACCAAACCGTGCTTGACGCAATCGGGGCGGCCGTCATCCCGGTCTCGTTGGTGTACGATCGCGAGGGCAAGCTGCACACGGCGTTTAACAACGACAGCAATGCGTATGGACCGGAAGGATTCAACTACACCGATGACATTGAGCCCTTGGTCAAGCAGCTACTGAATTCCGCCGACTGAGCGTCGCCCCTGAACCGCGACCGCCCAGCTGGATTGTGTCTTCGTTCGATTCCCGCAGCGGAGACTGACCGGAAGACATCAATGTCGAAGCAGACATCAAAAAAAGCCGCGACAGGAAACGGTTCCTGCCGCGGCTTGATTCGCACGATCACGGTCGCAGCTACGCTCGCGAGAGCGTCAACATCCGCCGCCTGGCGGCGGCAGCTACGAAAAGATCGGCCACCGATCTCTCGAACGTTGCTTAGTTAAGGATCTTCGCGAGATCAGCAATCACGGCGTCGACTTTAACTTCCTTGCCGGAAGTGAAAGCGTGGTTCGCCTTGACCTTGCCACCTTCGGCCATGATCACGGTAACTTCCGCTTTGGCGTTAATGCCGTAGTTGTCCGGGCCGTTTTCGAATTCGTTGGGCAGGACGAACGGGACGCTCTTGGCTTTGCTGGTCTTCGCCAATTTCTCTGCGTTCTGCTTGGCGGTGGACTTGCCGTCGCCCAAGTAGTTCACAAACGCGCGAAGCTGCTTGTCGCTGTTCTTCGTGATCGCAGCATCGAGGGCCTGGACCAACTTCACGACCTTCTCGTCGGACGAACGCGTGAAGACCATGACCTGCGGTCGAGCACCATTCTTGCAACGGTAGCAGAGGTTTTGGCCAACGCTGACCTGATCGTCATCCGCACCCGCCAACTTGGTTACGTAGAAGGCGTCAATGAAAGCGCCAGCTTGCAGACCGCTCTTGACTTCTTCTGCGGAGACAAACGAGGCACTCGCCAACACAGCAATCGCGACGACACCAGTGGTAAATTGTTTCATCAAAAACTCTCCTTCAAAAACAGGGTGTGAAAAATGGGGAGGCTGCCCACTACGGCAGGCAGGACATTCTCAGGGAATTGCCCTCAGGCTACTAAGTATCGATTCTCCGCAATTCCCATACAAGCGGTCGGTATGCTATTTCACTGTTCCACCACCTTCTTGTTATCATCATCTTTCTGTACGCCTGCCACTTTCCCGTCGTGCGAGGATACTTCTTGATGAGACTTCGTGGTTTTGACCTGATCGGTTGTGCTCCCCTGTTGCTTGCGGTGCTCCTCATTTCGGCGGCTGCACCGGCCGAATTCCGCCTGCGAGCCGAGGAATTGCCGCGTGAACTGGAGGTGACATCGGGTCACCGTTCTCCCATGGACCTCGTGCTAGCAGCCGGCGGGAGGCAAGTCATCACCGCCAACGCGACCTCGAATTCGCTGTCCCTGGTCAACCTCGACGACGGGCAAGTCGTGAGCGAACTTGCTTGTGACGGCCGCCCGACCGCGATGGCCCTTTGCCTGGACAACCAGCATCTGCTGGTTAGTTGCCCGTACCGTGGCGACGTGTTGCTCGTTGCGATTGGCGAGCGATCCCTCCGCATTGAGGCCACGATTTCCGTGGGGTTCGAGCCGACCGGCCTGGCTGTCCTCCCCGGCGGCCGGCGAGCCTATGTCGGGCTCGTCGCAACCGGCGAGGTCGCCGAGCTGGATTTGACCAAAGCGACCATCAAGGGCAAGATCGCCGTCGGCAAGTGGCCCCGCTATCTCGCGGCCTCACCAGACGGAACTCGCCTGGCAGTCGGCTGTAGCGGCGAGAGCAAAATTGTGGTGGTCGACACGCAGGCTGGCAAAGTGCTTTATGAAGAGGGATTGACCGGCGGCGTTAACATCGGACACATGCAATGCTCGGCGGACGGGCAGTACGCGTATTTTCCTTGGATGGTCTATCGGAGTAACCCGATCACCCCGGGCAATATCCGCCTGGGGTGGGTTCTGGCCAGCCGCATCGGTCGCGTGCGACTGGATGGTCCTGCATACCGCGAAGCGATTTCGTTGGATGTCCCGCGCAAAGCCGTCGCCGATCCACACGGCCTGGTCATGAGTCCTGACGAACGGCGGCTGGTGGTCTCCGCGTCAGGGACCCATGAACTGCTTGTCTACCGGCGCCCCGACTTGCCGTTTATCGGCATCGGGGGCCCCGGTGATTTGATCGATCGTCGCCTGATGGCCGACAACGACCTGTTCTATCGCCTTGACGTCGGCGGGCGGCCGATGGGAATGGCGATGGCGAAGGACAATCGGACGGTCTACGTGGCCAACTTTCTGCGCGATTCGGTGCAAGAAGTCGATATCGAAGCCCGTACCATCACCCGCGAGATCGCCCTGGGACAGCCCACGCCCGTCACGCTGGCGCGCCAGGGCATGGAGATGTTTTACGATGCCCGCCGCAGCCTGGACCAGTGGTACAGTTGCCATAGCTGTCACTACGATGGCGGCGTCAACTCAAAAGCCATGGACACGATGAACGACGGTAGTCAACTGACCATGAAGACGGTCCTGCCCTTACATCATCTCAAGGAGACCAGCCCGTGGACTTGGCATGGTTGGCAAACGGATCTCAGTGACGCGATGCGCAAATCATTTACGACCACGATGCAGGGCCAGCCAATCGACGAGGACGAGACGCGGGCGATTCTGGTTTTCCTCGAGACACTGCAGCCGCCGCCGAATCCGTTCCGCAACCCGGATGGAAGCCTCACAGACGCGGCCCAGCGCGGCAAGCAGGTCTTCGAAAGTAGTCGGGCAGGCTGCGCGAACTGCCACACAGGTCCACATTTCACCGATGGCAAGATCCACGATGTCGGACTTGGATCGACAGAAGATCGGTACCAAGGTTTCAACACGCCGTCGCTGCGCGGCGTCTATCGCAAGGCCCGCCTGCTGCACGACGGACGCGCGAAGTCGCTAGAGGCCGTGCTAACCGGCGACCATGCGCCAGAGGAAGTCGCCGGCGAGGGCCCACTTTCCGAGCAAGCTCTGGCCGACTTGATCGAGTATCTCAAATCGCTATGAAATCTCGCGGCACGTACCCGTGCGATGCGCGACGCGATGTGCGCCACACGATCTCGCGCTGTCCCTTAAGGCTCGAAGAAGATGTCGGTCGATCCGCCAAATTTGGCGGGCAGCGGAATGTTTGACCAGGCGACGTCGTCGCCGATGCGGAATTGCCAGCGGCCGGCCAACTCCAACTGCTTGTCGCCAGAATGCAACCGAGGCGTCTGGCGTAAGCCACCTGGCCCCCCCGGATCTGAGACGCGCACGGCGATCAGGTTGGCATCGTCGGCATAGATCATGGCGGGCTCGATCACAAACCTCTGACCCGTTCGTGGTGACCGGTCGAGCCGGTAAAGCGCGTGTCCGTTCACCCAGGCGTCAATGCGATCATCGCCGTTGGGGATCGCCAGGACGAGCCCGCCTTGATGCACCCACGGTTGCGGGATGCGCACGACGCAGCGATACCAGCCGATCCCGTCATAGTTCTTTAGGGCGCCCGCCGAAGCGGTTTCCCAGGAAGCGGGTACGGGCAGTAGCGCCCACTGCTGTTCAAATTCAGCCCGCCGCGAAGCGACGGTTGCATCGTCACGCGGTGGCAGACCGGCGGCCCAGTAGAGACCATTGACCAGCAGCGCCGTGCAACTCGGTTCTTCAAAATCCGCCTTGTGGCCCAGTGACGAATAGAACGAACGGCCGCCGTCCGCGCGTGTGAACGTCCACGCGATCGGCTCGGCAGGATGGCCGTCAACTTTTCCGCTGGCCACCATCGTGGTCTTCTCGGCCAGCGGCGACGTTTGATACAGCGATCCGCCCAGCGGAAATGGATCGCGCGCCAACCCGTTCAAGATCGCATCGTTTTCCAACGCCGGGTGGATCGAACCGGTACCTTTCAAGTTATTGCCGTGATGGCCCTGATAATTGCCGCCAAATACTTGTGCGTCGAACTCCGGCCAATCGACGAATCCGTCCGGCGGAGTCGTGTTGCGTAACGAGAAGGCGTGGCTGGCGGTACGGATGCCGACGACCGGTTTACCCGCCTCGATAAACCGACGAACGCTGGCCATCGCCTCTGGTTTCAGGACGCGGCGACGGATGCTGAAGAGCGCGACGTCCGCATCGTCCAGCACTTCCAAACCCGGAATGTCGTTCCGATCGTTCGGATTGCCAAACACATAGCTGACGCGAAAATCATGACCCAGGTGTTGCAGCGCGAATTCGGGCAGGGTCCGGTTCGTCTCGTACTCGTCTTCGGCCATGACAATGACCAAATGCAACCGCTTGTCGTCCGGTGATCGAAACGGTTTTCCACCCAGCAACTGGTCACTGGTGATCGTCGGGCAAACATAACGCTCGACATGCGCGACAATCAGGTCGGTGCCGGTGAAATGGCTGACGTACGGCCATCGTGCCGGATTGTACATGGTGTCGGTCATGTCCCGCATCAAGACGACATTCTTTCCGTTGCGCGCCATCTGTCGCAGGCCGAAGGGTCGGCCGAGCACACACATGTTGGTGTGGACGCCGGTCAGGATCACGTTCTTGATTCCCCGCTGTTCGAGGATGCTCCAAACTTCTTCGCCGCGATCCGTGATGTAATCGTGTTCGGCGTCGATCGTGATCTGCTTGGCCTGGCTCTTCCAGGGTGAACCCGGGTTCCGTCCCATGGCTTTCAGCTTTGCCGCCCATTCGGCATGTTCCGCGGGATCGTCATCCTCGCCACCGTCGGATTGGTCGATCGGGTAGGTCGCCTTCTCTTCACTTGGAATCCGTGAACACCACGCGCCAATGTCGGCGGGCAACGACGCCGCGGGCGGAACAGCCAGGGCTCGCTTTCTGGCGGGATGCTGCTCGTACGCCGGCATGCAGTCGCTGGGCGAATGAATGATCGTCGCACCCTTTTCTCGAGCTGCGGACAGCACCCGATCCAAACGCGGCGCGAACTGTTCCAGACGCCGAACAGCGTTGAGACAATGGTGAAGGTCCCAAACGTCGCACACGATAACGGCCGTCTCTGCCGCCGACCACTCTTGGTCGCGCACTAACCGATGAAAGTGGCCGGTGCCGGGGCCCGATTCAACCTGGTAGGTCAGTTTGAGTGGTAACTTGGAATCGTCGGCTGCCGAGGGAACAATCATGACAAAGCAGATCAAAACAGCGACGAACAAATGGGTAATCGAGGGCGACCAGCGGCGAGACAGGATCACGTTGATTCCTCCGGGTTGAGCGGGATGCGATGCGTCCGAATCGAGCGAAGCCAACTGTCAGGCACATTCATCGACGTCGACGTCTGGCCGACCAGTATGCCGGCCAACCAATGCGCTAGACCCCGGCCCGGACACGGTTGCCCTGATTCTAATCCATGGAATCGGCTGCTGACAGCATCTTCAACGCCGCGCCGATCTCTCCGGACGCGAGGCGGCACTGAAGTTCCTTCAGCAAGGCGATCTGCGAAGTGACAATCGGCACGGCCTCGCCTGGGGCGCGTGGGTGCGGGATCAGCCGCGACACGATCAACTCGATTAGCCGATCCACGCCTGTCCCCGCTACGGCGCTGGTCTGGACATCCACCGCCGCTGAGGACCGGGGGACGAGGTCGGATTTATTTTCGACCAGCAGCACATTGGAGTGCCCGGCAACTGCCGGATCAAGGACTTGCGAATCGGCACGAGTCGCGTCACTCACCTGCACGACCAGATCGGCTGTGGCAACGCGCGACAATGCACGCGTGACCCCTTCGACTTCGATGGCATCCCCGCCCCGACGCAGTCCGGCCGTATCCATCAGTTCGACCGGCCAGCCATCGAGGGCCGTCTGGGTGACAATGATATCACGCGTGGTGCCGGGCTGATCAAAGACAATGCAGCGCGAAAAACCCAGCATCGTGTTAACCAGGCTGCTCTTGCCAACATTCGGCAAGCCTACGACGACAACCTGCCAGGGAGTGGTCAAATGGCGGCCGAGCGGAACGAGATTGATCAATCGCTGCACCAGATCTGTCGCCACCTGCATGGATTCCGCAAGGGATCGCCCCGGCGACCCCATATCCGGAGACGCGTTTCCTGGCGTCACGGCGTCCGCAGACGCCGTGTCCGGCAGCGCGATCTCCAGGTGTGCCGCGATCCGTTTCAGCACCCGCGGCCACGCGCCGTGCAGTTGATCCAGGAGAATCCCTGCCGTGCGCTGTGTCCTCGCCTCGGCCAACTTCAAGCGGATCGCTGCGTGCAGCGGATCGCGATGTTGCCGGAGTAGCCACGTTTCCGGGTCGTCGGTGACCGCACCGCGCGAAACCAGTGCGGCGATGATGGCGGCGGCGGCCGCATCTCCGCCATGGCAGTGAATTTCCACGACGTACTCACCGCGGCGGCAAACAACGACATCCTCCTGGTCGCCGTTGTCATGAAACCAGGAACCAAAGCGGATGCGATCGATGGGGGTGGCATCGAGCGATTGACCGGTGATTGGTCGAAAGAACGCGCCGACCACGGACAAGGCTGCGGGGCCCTCGACCGAAAGCGTGGCCACCGCACCGCGACCGGCGGGCGTTAAGCGCGTCACGCCGGTGTGATCCAGCGACTGAGCTAATAAGGGGTCGTTCGTCATCAGATGTATGATGGCCAGGCGATTGGTCAGAATTAGGGAGGACAGAAGTAGGGGGCGACGCCGGACACCGCCACCGTGCATCCATGGTTACTGTCGTCGCCCGAAGGGGGTTCGCCGTGCTCCGCGGATTGGCGACCATCGCGCTGGCCGAAATGCCGAAATGATTTTTGAGTCGTGCGTCAACGCCTGCCCCATTGCCGAGCCTCTTCCCCTTTACGCTTGTTGCGCTGCCAGGATTCCGCCGAGCACCAGGTCTTTGATAAACACTCCATCCTTGGCGATCAACGGCGCGAGTTGTTCGGCATCGCCGCCGGTAAAGAACAGTTGCGGCGAACCTTCGGTTGCAGCGCCAATCCGTGCGACCAATTCACGAACCGCCCCGACGCTTCCCCAAAATAGCCCGCTCCGGATGGCCCCTTCGGTCGAAATACCGATCGGATCGGGAAGCGAGTTTTGAAAAAGCGGATCGACCCTCGGTAGTTGGTCCGTATTGGCGGCCAGTGCCCGGGAGACCAGACGCATACCGGGCAAAATCGAACCGCCCCGAAACTCTCCCGCTGGATTGACCAAGTCGACCGTGATGGCGGTTCCCGCATCGACGATGACGGCCGGTCGCAGCGGGTCGCGCAGTTGATTGACGGCGACGGCCGCCACGAGCCGATCCATGCCGACTCGGTCGGGGTGGTCAACGCAGACGTCAAGCGGCAGGTCTTGATAGCTCAGATTGCGATACGATACGTCTGGCTGGGTGCTGCGCACCCAGGCGGCCAAGCGTTGCTCGCAGGGACGGTGGACGCTGGCAACCCGCCAGGCGGTCGCGGCGGGAATCTCCAACTGGAGTTCCGCCGGATCGAAGCCGGCCGTTTCGACGGTCACCTGCTGTGACCACTGCCAGGGAGAGCCGGCCGTAAGGAAGTCGTCCGGTCCGGGCTTGGCAAGTTGCCCCGGCGAGACCCAAGACTCGCTAACACCGATGGTGATCGTAGTGTTCCCAATGCCAACTGCTACGAGCGCGTCGTTCATGGTGTTGCTTCAAGCTGCCGGGAGATCGCGTTGGTCAGGACGCTCAGCCCTTGCCCCGTAACGGCGGAAATCAGGAAGACGTCTCGCCCGATCTCTTGCTTGAGGCTGTCTCGCAGCTCGGCGGCACCGGGCAATTCGGCCTTGGTGACGACGACCAGTTCTGGGCGCTCGGAAAACTGTGGATTGTACTTGGTGAGTTCTTCGCGGATGGATCGATAGTTCTGAATCGGGTCGGTTTCGTCTTGCGGACACGGTTCGACCAGATGCACCAGGATGCCGGCTCGTTCCACATGCCGCAGAAACTCGTGTCCAAGTCCAACGCCCGCGTGGGCACCTTCGATCAGACCTGGAATATCGGCCATCACAAACGAGCGTTCCAGATCCAGTTGGACAAGGCCGAGGTTCGGAAACTTGGTGGTGAACGGATAGTCGGCGATTTCCGGCCGGGCGTGAGAAAGTCTGCTCAGCAGGGTACTCTTGCCGGCATTCGGCTTGCCAATCAGCCCCACGTCCGCGATGACCTGCAGTTCGAGGATGAACTTTCGCGACTCGCCTGGCTTGCCGGACGTTGCTTCACGCGGTGCGCGATTGGTGGCCGTCTTGAATCGTGCGTTTCCTTTTCCGCCGCGACCACCCCGAGTCGCGACAAGCTGCTCGCCGTCGTGGGCCAGGTCCTTAATCACAAACCCTTTCTCGGCGTCCATCACGATGGTGCCGGGGGGCACCTGGATCAACACGTCCTTGCCACCGCGGCCCGTTCGATTGGAACCTTGGCCGTTCTGACCATCCGTCGCTCGCCAGAATTTGTGCTGCGCCAGGCCGGCCAGATTATTGACGCCATTCATGGCCTGAATCGTGACACTCCCCCCGTCTCCGCCGTCGCCGCCGTCCGGCCCCCCCTTGGGAATGTAGCGCAAGCGGCGAAAGCTCACGCAGCCATCACCACCGTTCCCGGCTTTGACTTTGATCTCGACCCGATCAACAAACATCTGATTTCACTTGGTTGGGGTGCGTCGCACAGTGCAGGCAACGAACGTGCGGGGTCGCACAAAAAAAGGACGGCCCTGAAGAGCCGTCCCTCGTCAATTGTGTGTGCGGTCGGCGTCGAAGCTACGCCGTCGGAACGACATTGATGCGACGACCCTTACGGTCAAACATCACATGACCTTCGACCAGGGCGTACAGTGTGTAATCCTTGCCTTGACCGACGTTGAGACCCGGGTGATAGCGGTTGCCCACTTGCCGAATCAGAATGTTACCGGCGATCACGGCTTCGCCGCCGAACTTCTTTACGCCTCGTCGCTGGGCATTCGAATCCCGGCCGTTGCGGCTGGAACCTTGTCCCTTCTTATGGGCCATTGCTGAACCTCGTTATCAACTGATGATGTGAATCGCGTCAATGTAACAGTGCGAATCACTGACTTTAGCGATAAATCCACCGGTGATCAAGGCGTTGTAAGAGACCGAAGCGGTCGAGCATCTGCTG
The DNA here is from genome assembly GCA_030432015.1 of bacterium. Taxonomy (GTDB): domain Bacteria; phylum Planctomycetota; class Planctomycetia; order Pirellulales; family Pirellulaceae; genus ARS98. The sequence goes on along the minus strand of JAUIHJ010000097.1, from coordinate 4,673 downwards.
CTGGATGGCAGGGTCGGAATCGATGGGGACGCCGAAGCGGACCTCACCCTCGTGCTCAAACTCCGTATCACCAGGCCGCCAGAAGTTTAGTTGCAGCGTCTTGAAGCGAAAAACACGCCCTTTTCCGGGAGTATCCCCCGCCGCGTACGCCCCCGGTGTGTCAGCAAAAATAAAGGCGCTGCTGAGGCCGCGCACATAAACGGAAAAGTAATCAATCCGCGGGTCGACATCTTCCCAGGTGACGACCCCCCACACGCTACGGTCAATGCGGTCGTCGCTGAGCGGGATCTTGATTTTGGTCATTTCTACCGAATTGTGCAGGCGAACGCCCGGTTTTTCCCGTTTCTGGATCGCGATCTGGGCCGCCGGGATAACCTGGTCAAGATACTCTTTGTCGAAATCCTGGCTCCGCAGCACAAAATGAGGGAAGAATCGCCGAGTCGCGAAGTTCACCCATTGCGGCTCGTGCGGACCGTGGACGTCGTTAGGCGACGTGGGCTGAGGATTCAAGGCATAACCCTTGTTCTTGACCCGATACACCATGTACCAAATGAGCTTGGGCTGCATCTTGCCGGTGGGCTGAGGAATATCGACCGTCAGCATCCGGAGCGGTTTGAAGGCAAATTCCAAATCCCAGATTGGACGGCGGAAAATCGCCTTTTTCGCCTTCTCTTCGAGCGTATTGCTCTCGGGATCAAAGTTGGGCGTCCAGTCCAAATCCGGGATCCCCTGCAGCACTTCGACAATCGGCATGGGGCCGGAAAACGTCTCCTCCGCCTCCGTTTGGGTCGGAATGACCGTCAAAACTCCCGGCGCTAATGGCCTGAGCTTGGGCGGTTGCTGGGCGGCAAGTGCAGGACAAAACGTGGCCAATAGGAGGCACGCGACAACCAGGCGTAGATCGTTTGTTCGAAACATGAGTCGTCCGTCTGACGGTCGAAGTTCCCCATGACGGCGGCATTACGTATCGCCACCCTGGGCTCGGGAAACGTTCAGTATAGTTCAGGCCAGGAGATCCGGTCAATAAAATAGATAGCTTGGGGAGACTGAGATGCCTTGCCGTAAGTCGATATTCTGCGGTTAGTTACCAATCGCGCCGGTCCAACCGTCAGGAGCGGTACGACCGGCCGACGGAAATACCGTTCGAACGTGGAAATACCGCCAGAACGTAGATCGCCGCCGCACACCGCGTTTATTCCTGGCGAACAACAGCGAGTTGTCCAGGCCAGGTGCAGGCCGCCGCAGGGCAGCGGAAAGGCAATCCCTGGAAATGTTATGAACCGCACAGCGCCGGTTGTGTCGACAAGAAATGGCCGAAACACATGTTGAAGTTGCCCGTTTCTTGATCTGGATTTGACATCATTATGGCGTCTAGAAGTGCACTCTGCTCCCTGTAGCGCGGATCCCCCTGGGATCTGTGGTCTGGTCGCTCAAGAGCCGCGCGCCGGCGACAGCAATCTGGCGATCGGGTTGCCAACTCAGACGCGCGATGGACGCGGCCACGCCCCCCACCGCTAGTCGTCCAGAATCCCCGAACCGAATCCTCCCCGTTTCTCGGGTGGTCGCTCAAGTTTTTTCCTCGCACGGTCAGGCGTGACGTTGGCGTGCGGAGGCCGGGGTTCGGAGGCGGCCGGTTCGACAATCGTATGTTCGCGTTTTTCTGGTGTCGGCTCGGCGGAGGCAGGCTCCGAAGCGGATGGTGCAGCAAAGTCGTCGTCAAAGTCGTCTTCGTAGCGGGAGACATAACCTGGCTGCCTGGACAATTCCCGCTCCTTGCGATAATCGGCGACGACACGGTTCTGAATCATCTCACGGCATTCCGAATTGATCGGGTGGGCGATGTCCGCGTACAACTTCGCTCGACCATCATGATCCTTGACGGCGCGATCGGGATCCTGCTTTCCCCCGCACTGATTGCAATAGATGGCGCGGAGGTGATTCTTCGAGCGGCAGCGGGGGCAGTGGGCCGTCAGCTTTCGACTCGGCATCGCCACAAACGGCCCGTTGGTCCCCTCGATGATCTTCAGATCCCGGACAACAAACGAATCGTCAAACGTGATCGAACAAAACGCTTGGAGGCGATCATCCGTTTCCTCGGTCAATTTGATACGCACTTCGGTGATTCTCATCGCGGTTGCTCCCTTAACCTACTTGCCGTTGTGGCGGCAGAACCCCGTAACATGGCAAGGCACCGGGGCCGTCGTGGCGGTAAACACGTAGCCCAGCCGCGTCGATCGCAGGCGGACGGCGTGATGCGCCGCGTGACGCGCGCTGCGGAAGATTCCAAAATAGCTCGTGCCGCTGCCGCTCATCGCATGCCCCAGACAATCCAGATGGTTGAAGGCGGCACGCATCCGTTCAATCCAAGGCGATCGTTGACTGGCGGCTGACTGAAGTCGATTGAACAGTGATGCGCCGACCTGAATCGGGTTGCCGATCCGCAAGGCTCCGACCAGGCGACTGAGACCAACGGGATGCTCGGCCGGTTGGCACGCTCGATACACCTCTGGTGTCGAAAGTCCAGCCGGCGGTCTGACAATGACAAAGTGCAACTTGGCCGAATGGGACAAGGCTTCAATCTGTTCGCCACGACCGCGAGCAACCGCCATGGCCGCACCACGTCCGCGGGCAGCCAGAAAAAACGGGATGTCACAGCCGAGTTCAGCAGCCAACCGCGCCAACCGCTTGCGCGACCAATTCAACTGCCAGACGTCGTTGGCGGCCAAGAGGGCTGCAGCCGCGTTACTCGAAGCCCCGCCCAGACCGGCCATCGCGGGAATCCGCTTGATGATCCGTAGCGTGGCACCAGCGTCAATGCCCGCCTCCTGGCGCAGTCGCGTCACGGCCTTCCAGACGATGTTTTGGTCAGGAGGCGGCAGTTCACCGAGACAACCGGACAAGGCGCCCGCCGATGTCTGCTGCCGAGCATCCAAGCCCGCGGCCCATTCGCAACTCAGTTGGATATCGCCGGTCGCCGCGCGGGAAAAATAGAGCGTGTCATACAGGGAAACCGCCGACATCAAGGTTTCAATTTCATGGAAACCATCGTCACGCTTGCCCAGCACTTCCAAGAACAGATTCAGCTTTGCCGAACAATCGACGCGTACCGAGTCACCGCTGGTTTGATTCATGGTGCAGTCGTTCGATCGTCATGTTGCACGACTTCGTGCTTGCCGGGAATTGCGCTGTCGCGATCACTCAAGGCAAAAGCAGAGCTCAAGACACGGCTACCGCCGACGTCTGTCGATGCTTGCAGCCCTTGCCAACTCCTTGCGTTAAGCCGCAAATGACCATGACATCAAATCTTACGTCAATGACACATCTTTCAAAATTGTACAAGTGCCGAAGCAAGGGTCAACACGAATCGTCGATTCCAACACTCGGATCCATGACCACTTAGCGAATCACTGGTAAGATGGGCGGCATGGATCAGCAACAGCGGTTACCTCGATACGATGCGACTCGATCGTACGCATGGAACTACCTTCATGCGCCGCAGCCGCAAGATCTGCCGCGTGAGCTCGAAGTACCACCGGTGGCGGGCGCGTGGCACTTTTGTGGACTGCCCGTCGGCTCGCCCCTGGGCGTTGCCGCAGGGCCGCTGCTTAATGGGCATTGGTGTTTGTATTACGCCAGCCTGGGATTTGACGTGGTGACCTATAAGACCGTTCGCAGTCGCCAACGAGCCTGTTACCCGGTGCCGAATTTGGTACCGGTGGACTGCGGATCACTGGACGGCGACGCACGCGAGGTTTGCGAATCCCGCACGATGCAAGGAAGTTGGGCGGTCTCGTTCGGCATGCCTTCGGCCGCGCCGGAGAAATGGCGGGCCGATGTGCGCTGGACCCGCCAGCAGCTCGCCACCGACAAGGTGCTCTGCGTGTCGGTGGTCGGCTCGATCCAAGATCAATGGACGATTGAACAACTGGCGGACGACTACGCGCAATGCGCCGCTTGGGCGGTGGAAAGCGGCGCGGACGTGATCGAAACGAATTTCTCGTGCCCGAATGTGGCGACCTGTGACGGGCAGCTCTTTCAACAGCCGCACGACGCGGGGCTCGTCGCACAACGGGTCCGCTCGGCCATTGGGAACGTCCCGCTGGTCATCAAGGTTGGGCACATGGTTGCCCGCGACGCGGCGCAACGGTTGATTGATTCGGTGGCACCCAGCGCGTCAGCACTGGCGATGACCAACAGCATTGCCACCACGGTGCGCAGGCCCGGCGGTCGACACCACTTTGCCGGGCAGCAACGTGGCATCTGCGGACAGGCCACATTGTTGGCGTCGACGCGGCAGATCGCCATGTTTCATGAACTGATCAAATCGAGTGGAGCGGACCTGCAGTTGGTCGGCGTGGGTGGGGCCGCTTCGGCAACAGACGTCGCGACCTATCTCGCTGCGGGCGCTCATGCGGTCCACCTGGCAACGGCCGCGATGGTGAATCCCGCGATTGCCCTGGAGATCAGGCAAGCATCGGTGCAGACGCCCTGGCAGGTCGGCGGCGACGCCCTCCCGGGTGGCAATTCGCGGCAGTTCCTTGCCTCGTTTCCCCGGCTGGAATAGGATGGAAGCTCGTAATTCAAGCACGGCCCCGCGCACCACCGCACGGGAGCTCAGAACCGGTCAGAGGGAGTACCCATGTCAGCAGATACCATTCGCACCGACAACCAGC
>JAUIHJ010000096.1 GCA_030432015.1 bacterium | reverse complement strand
CGACCAGCGAGCGGCAGCAATATTTTCGCCGGCCAGGTGGATCACCGCATCGATCCCGTCGAGCTGCGAGGTGTCAAGGACTTCCTCGGGATTCCATGTGACTTCACCTGCGGCGGCCTCGCGGCGGACGAGCGGGATCACGTCATGACCACCTGTTGTTAGGAGCGGGACCAGTGTAGAGCCAACCAGACCGCTCGCTCCTGTGACTGCAATCTGCATCGTTCCGGCCTCCAGGTGTTTTGCGTGGGCTGCGAGATCGTCACGAGTCGTGATGTGTCGATAGGTAAACATACTCTTTAACTTGCGTTGAATGAAACCGCCTCCGAACCATCGGCCGAAGATACCTCCTGGTAAACGGTACTCGATGTGGTCCTTCAGGATGCCAATTCCACGGCCGTTGGCCCCGAATTGATGCAGGTGTTCCCAGCGAGCGAAGGGGCCCGCAAGCTGCGTATCGCGGAAAGCTTGCCCAGGCTGGTATCCGTGGTGCTGGGCAATCCACTTCAATTTGAGAGGACCCAGTCGCTGCGAGAGCTCCACAACACTCCCGTCGCGAATTCCTTCTCCCCGCTTCAAGACGGCGACGCGTTCCCAGGGCGGAATGAGTCGATCAATGGCACCAGCACGCTCGTGCCATGCGAATGCCTCCGCGGCGCTCACCGGCAGATCGACCTGTTTCTCAAAGCATGGATCCATCGACTTCTTCCTTTCAATGACCGAGTGCAGTTCGGCGACAATCCGGGACCGGTTCGTTTTTCGCCGCCCAATAGATTCAACTGCGGAAAAACCGCGGGGCGGCGCAGAAGGTGCTTGTCCCGCTGACGGCGTGTGCGCTGCTGAAGCGCGCTCGGCCATTCAGTCGACTGCCGCACCATTGGGACGGGTCCAGAACAAAGGCCCCCTCACGCTATGCCATCGCGGCACCAAACACTTCGTCCAATTCGAATTCCGCAGCCATCGCTTGCAATTTCCCGACGGCCCGCTGTTCAAGCTGACGCACGCGTTCTTTCGAGACGCCCAACCGATTGGCAAGGTCCTGAAAGGTACGAACCTTGCGATGGGAACCCAGGGCATAGCGGCTGCGGATTATGAGACGCTCCCGCCGATCAAGTTTGTCGAGCATCTTGCCGGTCAATTCGCGAACGTTCATCCAGACCGCTTCAGCGCTGGTCGAGGCGAATTGAGATTCTTCCTGCTCGAAGGCCCATTCATCGGCATCGCGGGTGAAACGGGCCTCTTCCTTCTGTGCACTGGTGACCGCGCGATAGGCGGTTCGCGCGATCGAACGATAGGCGTACGTGCTAAAGCGAAAGCCGCGGTCAAAGTCGAACTTCTCGACCGTCTGCATCAAAGTGAAGGTTCCGTCGCTGAGCATGTCGTCGAACGACTGCTGAGGCGTGACGAACTTCTTCACGATCGACATGACCAATCGCATGTTGGCCTTGATGATGTGGTCACGAATCACCTGCGCCCGTTGCAACATTCGGTCGATCGCCTCGACCGCAGCAGGGTCGATCTGATCCGGGTTGAGCCGCGAGCGAAGTGCGTTGGCCCGGAACTTGAGGTAATTCATTTCACGAAAGAGGGCGACTTCCTCCTCGTGCGACAGAAGATCCGCCTCACAAAATCTGCGGAGGTGAGCCGGCAGATCGGCCGGGGCCTGACCCGATGCCTCTCCATCGGCCAGCAGTCGCTTGACGATTTCGCACGGTCCGTAGTTTTCGCCCTGGAATCCGGCGTTGGGAATAAAGTCGATCTCCGTCCGCAAAAGCATAAGGACGCGTGAACGCAGCGTCTCGCTTCTTCGCTCAGCAGTTGATCGACGAGGTGAATCTGTTTGCACTCGTGTCGCAACGGTCATAACCCAACTCCTTTAAATCGTCTAATTCGTTCAAAACGTTCTGCCGGTTATACCGCCCCTGGCCCACTCAAGTAACCGTAAAAATCGTTCAAAACATTCATTTCAGGTACTCGGCGATCGTAAGTCACTTGACACACATGCGTTACAACGAACATTAATTCTCCATCGAGCGATGATGGGCCGATAACACGGCGAGATGCTTGACGGCCATGCGACAAAAACATCCATAACGTTCATCCGAGCGGTATCGGGGCGAATTCTTGCCAGCACTTAAACTGCGGTCCGGGCGACCCCACATGGCGGGTTATGGAGGGGGCGGGCGAAACCAGCGCTCGGCATGAACGCGGGGTGTGGCTTAACAGCAATGACAGCACGCGGTGGCGCCACGCGACCAGCGAGCAGGTGGCAGGTACAACCAACGCCCCGCCCGATGAGCCCAGCGGAGAATGAACGACCGGCTTGCAGCAGGCCGAAGCATTCAGCCCATTCACAGCTGGCAAGCGGGACAGGCAAACATCTTCCGACCGCCCAATTCCCAGGTCCTGATCGCGGCGCCGCAGGCGGTGCACGCTTCCATCTTGTAGCACCGCAAGCGTTCAGACGCATGCATCCGGCTGCGCGGCTTACCGATGACTTTCGGGTCGGCTGTGATGATGCGATTGTACTTCACGCCGACGCGCAGCATGTTGACAATCGACTTCCAAAGGGCGTCAAATTCAGCGCGGGAAAGCGAATTTCCAGCCCGATCGGGATTCATCTTTTGAGCGAAAAGAGCCTCCGCTCGATAAACATTGCCGACTCCGGCGATCACAGATTGATCGAGCAAGAGCTTGCCGATTGCGACGCGACTGCGGCCGATGCGGTCCCATGTCCGCTCGACATCAGCGTCATTTCGAAGTGGGTCGGCGCCCAAGCGGCCGACAATCGCAGCGACTTTTTCCAAGGTCACGAATTCACATGCGGTAGGACCATTCAAGTCAAACGCGTACCTCTGGCCGACAACTCGCAGGCGAACGGCGCCGCGTGGTGCGGGGATCGGCTGGGAATGATTCCGGAATTTGCCGTACAGCCCCAAGTGAATATGAACAACCTGGTCCCCTTCCCACCAGTAGAACAGATGTTTCCCATAGGCTTCGACGCGCTCGAGCGTCGTGCCATCGAGTCGCTCGGCGCCCGCGCGAAAGCGACCCTGCGGCGACGTGACCGCCAACTGCTGCGACGCGAACCGTTGTTGGTGATCGCGGGCAGTCCGGTGAATCGTGTGACCTTCAGGCATCGCCGAATCCTTTTCTTATGATCCAAAATCCCTCGCATTGTAGTCCCGTGTCAAACCCTGGTGCATGCGCCGTCGTTCACAGGCCGGCCCCGGCGGCGAACTCGGCGAGCATCCCAAGGCGAGTCCCCAGACATGGCGGCAAGAACTTCTGCCTGAAATGATGATTTGTGCGATACCGAATGAACGTGAGGTTGTCAGCTGGCTAGAATGCAAACATCCATGAGGCGACCAGTTACCGAAATCCGTCGCGCCGACCTACCGATTACCACCACCAACCCCGCTATGAAACCGTAACACCACTCAACGCCATGAACGCGATCCCCGAAACGCGAATCCGCACCGTCAATGCATTGGACCCGTCCGCGGATGGCGATTACGTGCTGTACTGGATGATCTCGTATCGGCGGGGCACCTACAATTTCAGCCTGGAGCGAGCGGTCGAGTGGGCGAAGCAGCTCGGCAAACCACTGGTCATCCTGGAAGCACTGCGCTGCGATTACCCGTGGGCGAGCGATCGGTTGCACTGGTTTGTGATCGAGGGAATGGCCGACAACGCCGCACACTTCGCGCGGCACCCAGTACTCTATTATCCGTATCTTGAGAGTTCGCAAGGTGACGGCAAGGGGCTCTTGCAAGCGCTGGCCCGCCGCGCTGCGGTGGTTGTCAGCGACGATTTTCCTTGCTTCTTTCTTCCCCGCATGATCAGCGCGGCGGCTCGCCAAATCCCGGTTCGCTTCGAGTTGGTGGACTCCAACGGTCTGCTCCCCATGCGGGCTGCCCAGAAGGTCTTCGCGCGGGCGTTCGATTTCCGACGTTTCCTGCAGCAAAACCTCTTGCCGCACCTGTCCGACGTTCCGCAGCGGGACCCACTTTCGGGCACGCGCCTGCCGGAACTGCCGAGCCTTCCGGCGAAGATTACACGGCGTTGGCCGCCCGCCGACCCCGCGGGGATACTCGCCTCGGACCAGGGTCTCGAATACCTGCCGATCGATCATGCTGTCGGTCGGGTAGCAACGGTCGGCGGTTCACGGGCGGGTCGAAATGTCCTTCGTTCATTCCTCAAGAGCAGACTTCCGATTTATGACTCCGATCGCAATCAACCGGAGCAAGAAGCCGCCAGCGGCCTTTCTCCCTACTTGCATTTCGGGCACATCTCGGCGCATGAGATCTTTGAAAGACTGACGCGCCAGGCTGAATGGAATCCGGGCCTAGTAGCCGAAAAGGCGAACGGGAGCAGCCATGGCTGGTGGGGGACAAGTGCCGAGGCGGAGTCGTTTCTCGACGAACTGATCACCTGGCGTGAACTGGGATACAACATGTGTTGGCAGCGAGACGACTACGACCAATACGATTCGCTTCCCGAATGGGCTCGGCGGACTCTCGAGGAACATGCCGGCGACCGACGACCAGTGATCTATAACTTCGAACAGTTAGCATCCGCGCAGACCGACGATCAACTCTGGAATGCGGCCCAACGGCAACTGGTGCGAGAAGGTCGCATTCACAACTACTTGCGAATGTTGTGGGGCAAGAAAATCCTCCAATGGTCGGCCTCACCCCGCGATGCACTTGACGTCATGATCGAGCTGAATAACAAACTTGCCCTCGACGGTCGCAACCCAAATTCGTACAGCGGCATCTTTTGGGTACTCGGCCGCTACGATCGAGCCTGGGGACCTGAACGTGCCATCTTCGGTAAGATCCGCTACATGACCAGCGAGAACACGGCGCGCAAAGTCAAGGTAAAGAACTATATCCAGAAGTACTCGCCCGCGCAGGCGAACAACAACGGCTGACGTTCACGCGAGGCGACGATGATTCGAATGATCCTGTTCGCGCTGTTCGCTGGCGTACTGGTCGCCATGTTGGCGGTGACCTGCTATGCGTCACTGGACCGAAGCGTGCTCGACGTGGGAACTGAGTTGACCTCCGACCCCTGGTTTCGGGCAACCCTGGCCGACGCCTACTTTGGTTTTCTTACCTTCTATGTGTGGGTTGCCTACAAAGAGCAGCGTCTCTGGAAGAAGCTGCTTTGGTTCGTCCTCATCATGACGCTTGGCAACATCGCCATGTCAATCTACGTCCTGCTGCAGCTAAGAGGCTGGGATAGGGAGCAGGGGGTCGCATCGCTCTTACTGCGAGGGGCTGAAGCGGCTGGCGATACGAAGCATCCTTCTTGATCCGGTCGCGGGCCAGCTTCCTATCCCGGCATGCGAGTCCTTGACGGATGCGAAAGGGACGTCGTGCTTTCGATGATGGCGCCAGCAACCGGAAGCCGGACACTGCCGCGGCTTGATTTCCGATGCCCAAAACTCTCTGAGATGCCGGAACGATATCCATGCAGCCAAAGCCCGAGGCAGAGAGCTGCTAGCGTCGTTACAACGAACATGGTCTTCAGGCTAAATCGTAGAAGTGACATGGGGTCCTACTCGGTGGTTGTCGATTTTGTCGGCTGTTCGCTGAAACGGGGCGTTGATTGGAGTGCATCCTACCGTCCATGTGGCTTGCCCGCTCTGTTGGCGTCCCAGCGATGCGGTGAATGTAACCGTTACGCGGAATTACGCAAACATCGATGGGTAGGACCAATCCGTCCGCCGCCGTGATGACGAAAATCAGGGCGCCCAACCGGCCAGTTTTTCCGTCGCCCTCACCGTGCCGTTGCCAGCGTGGTCAGATGCTTGTTTCCCATATTTCGCCGAAGGCGCTGGAATCTTCGTTTTTTCCACCTGGTTTTCTTGAAAATCGAGTGGCTTCGCCGCGCCCGCCGGGTTCGCGTCGATCACGATCACCCGGTTCCCAGGGCCGTCGATCGATGTCGCCCGGACGGCCATCGTCAGGGCTGATATCTTGGATTGGGGACCGACGGGACGGGTGCCTCGACATCCGCCCGCCACTGCCGCAATGCCGCCAGCAGCTGCGCCGTTCTTACAGGGTCATTCCTGGAAAGGTCGTGCTGCTCGCCGAGATCCTCACTCAGGTGATAGAGTTCAGTGCGGCCCGTTTCGAACCATTCAATCAGCTTCCAGTCTCCCATTCGAATGGCCCCCGCGGGTGTCGTGCGAAATGGTCCGCCGTGCGGATCACCGCGCCCCTGCAGGAAGCATGGGAAATGCCAGAACAAGGCCGATCGGCCGAGTGACGCCGCGGGATCTCGCAGCAGCGGCACGAGACTCCGACCGTCCAGCACCAACGCGTCGGGCGTGGGGGTTGCGGTCATTTCCAGCAGTGTCGGGTAGAAGTCAATCCCCATCACCGGCTCCTGGCAGACCGCGCCAGCCGGTGTCACGCCGGGCCATTTGACAATCATCGGTACGCGAATGCCGCCTTCGTAGAGCATGCCTTTGGCGCCGCGCAGCGGTGCGTTCGACGTCGCCCCGCTGTGGCCGCCATTGTCGGAGCAAAACAACACGATGGTGTTGTCGGACAGGTTGAGGCGGTCGAGTGTATCCAAGACACGCCCGACGCTCTCATCGACGCTCGCAATCATCGCGGCGTACTTGGCGTTGCCGTGGTGCTTGCCTTTCTTCTTGGCAGCGAACTGGTCGGTCAGCTTGGCCTTGGCTTGAATCGGTGTGTGGACGGCATAATGGGTCAGATAAAGAAAGAACGGCTCGGTGCGATGCGCTTCAATGAACCCACACGCTTCGTCTGTCAGGCGGTCGGTCAGATACTCGCCAGGCACTCGATGGACCAGATTCGGATACCGATAGGGACTGTGGTAGCCACCGCCACTGGGGCTCCCCCATTCTCGCCCGGCAACATTGACGTCGAAGCCCTGCGTCGTGGGATCCTCGCCCAGGTGCCATTTACCCATCGTCGCGGTGACGTAGCCGTTGGCTTGCAGCGCTTCGGCCAGCGTTACGAAACGAGGCTCCAACGTTGTCTTGTTGGGTGCCGGTTCGAGCTTGCGAAAACGATGATTGCCTCGCTGAGGATCGCCGACCGTAAAAATCCCATGTCGCGGCGTGTAGAGGCCGCTCATCAACGACGCGCGGCTGGGCGCACAGTTAGGTCCATTCGCGTAGGCCGCTCGAAACACCACCCCGGCTGCCGCCAATTGGTCGGTCCGCGGTGATTCATAATAGTCGCTGCCCATGAATCCGAGGTCGGTCCAGCCCATGTCGTCAATGAAGAAGAAGACGATATTGGGCCGCGGTGCCTCGGCGCCCTGCGCTGGTAACGCGAACGTCACCCCGCAGACCGCGAGCAAGAATGCTCCAAGAACCGGTCGTGTTCTAAATGATCGAGTGCCATTCGGCGACAATCCGGGACCGGCTCGTTTTTCGCCGCCCATCAGATTCAACTGCGGAAAAACGGCCTTTCGGCGAAATCGGTGCCGGTCCCGCAGACGGGGTGTGCGCTGCTGAATTCCGCTCGGCCAATTAGAATTCATTGGGCATCAATTCCGCGTTCCATCAGGTCGTGAATCGACTGCGCCACGCGGAGTGTTCGAACTTCAGTCACGGCGCGCCGTTGCCGTATTACCAACGAAGGCGTACTACCAACGCAATAGCGCCGTTCCCCAGGTAAGGCCAGCGCCGAAGCCGCACATCAGCACCAGGTCACCGGGCTGAACTCGGTCAGCTTGCACTGCTTCGTCCAGCGCCAATGGAATACTGGCGGCGGAAGTGTTTCCGTAGCGGTTCAGGTTGACCAGCAACCGTTCCCGATCAATCTTTAGCTCGTTAGCAATCGCGTCGATGATCCGCACATTGGCCTGATGCAAGACGACGTAATCGACGTCCTGCACTTCCAATCCAGCATGTGCCAGAGCGCAACGGATGGAATCGGCCACCAGTCGGACCGCCCATTTGAAGACGGGGCGACCATTCATGTAAACGAATTGTCGGTTGTCGAGGAGGCTCTGGGCGGTGATCGGTTCCTGCGAACCACCCGCGGGAATGCACAGCAGGTCGGCGCCTTCACCATCGGAACCCAATGTATAGGCGACCAGTCCTTGCGCAGCTTCGCCGGGGCCTAACAACATCGCCCCCGCACCATCGCCAAACAGCGGAAAGGTCTTCTTGTCGGCCGGGTTAACCGTTTGCGACATGATATCGGCCCCGACGACCAACGCCCGCTTGCTGCAACCGGTCTTAACGAACTGCGCGGCAGTGATCAATCCAAACATGAAGCCGGCGCAAGCGGCGTTGACATCGAATGAGGCGGCCGACGTCCCCAATTTTCGCTGCAGGTGGCAGGCGGCGGATGGCATCCGAGTGTCTGGGGACATCGTCGCCAGCACGATCAGGTCGACATCGCAGGCGTCGACGTCGGCGCGCTCGAGGCATTTCACCGCGGCGGCAGCAGCCAAATCGCTGGTGCTCGTCCCGGCCGTCGCGCAACGTCGTTCGTGAATGCCAGTTCGCTGCACAATCCAGTCGGCATCGTAGCCCAAGGCGGCAAGATCTTCGTTGCGGACCACCTGCTCGGGCGCGGCGGCACCGACACCCAGAACCTGAATGCCCATCAGCGAGTGAAATTCGCTCTGCTCTAATCGCCGGGCTGCGATTTGCGTCTTGTCGACGGCTGTTGCCATGAATCTCCTCGTGCTTCTAGCGCGGCTCGCTCGTTGGATCGGTTACTACGTCAAGCCACGACCCGTCCACCCAATCGTGGCGGGCGAACAGGAACGCAGCGAGAATCGGGTCCTGCGGCCGACAGGATTCTGATTTTCATCGCGGATTGGTGGAAGTCTGCATTGTCAGGGGCCGGTGGGCCATCGCCGTTGCCCTTTCGGCACGCAAGTGGATCGACACCCAGGTGGATCAACTCGGGACCAATGCCAAGGCCGCCCGGCAGGACGTGCCGCGTGTACCAGCCCCGATTTGCGCGATCCTCAGGAGACGATCGTCTGTCATTCTGTGAGTGCTTCCCGTGACCGCGATTCGCTTCAAACGTTGAAACTTAAAGTGTTTACACGACTTACGCAAGACTTTGACGACTCCAGCGAATCCAATATCGTGAGTTGAAAAACTTGCCCGAGACCCCTAATAGGGGGTGTGCGACGGGGCCACGAAACTCTAAATTGGTCTCATGTTCGCCCCAGGGACTGGGCGGTGTGAGGATAAAGGGATCCTTTAAAGCCAAAAAACTTCTTTACAAGTTGGGAAACTGAAACGACTTATGTGCATCTTGGCAATCCAATACAAGCTTGTACCCGAAACTCCCATTCTGGTCGCGGCGAATCGAGAAGAGTCCTACGACCGCCCCAGTCTGGCACCGTCGATCCAATCGGGTAAACCACGAATCCTTTGCGGCCTCGACCAGCGTGCCAGCGGGACGTGGCTGGGCGTGAATCAGCATGGCCTCTTCGTCGCAGCGTGTAACCGGTTCAAATTCACACCACCTGCCAGCCCTCGATCACGAGGCGTTTTGTGCCGCGAACTGCTGCGTGCAGGTTCCGCCCGGCGTGCGGTCGATCTGGCACTCGACGAAGTCTCCAGCGGCAAGTACGACGGCGTGAACTTCGTGATTGCCGATGCCGAATCGGGCTGGGTCGTTCATGGTGGAGACGACTACGAAGCAGTCGAGCTCCAGGAAGGTCTGAGCATTATCGGCAACGGTGACGTCAACGATTCGCGCGACGAACGAATCAAGCTCGCGCAGCGCCTGTTGACACTCCAGACGCTTGACTCGCCGGTGAAATTCCTGGCCGTTGCCAGTAAGGTTTTCGCGCGTCCCGCATCCGGACCCGGTCGACCAAGTATGGTTATGCGAAACGCCGAACGCGGCACGGTCTGTTCAACCCTGTTGGCCCTCGGCCTTAAACCGCGCGACGCGATTTATCAGTACGCCGACGGCGCACCGGACGAAGCCAAGTACGAAGACTTTTCACCCCTGCTGAGAGACATTCTGAGCCGGGGCCTCCGCGAAGCACGAACGAAAGTTGGTGCCTAGCACCGGCCTGTCCGGCTACGCGTACGAGACGAAGCTTTCCAACGGTCGTTAGTTTCTTTCGAGAGGAAGTTGTCCACATTCGGTGGTCTTCCCCACGAATCGAACTGGCGACCGTTTTTTTGACCCACCGCGGTGCGACCTGCCGCTCGCACAACGGTGTCCTTGGTTCTGCGTCCTCCGCGGTGCGGTCTCTTCCGCATCCTGGATTCAGGACCGTGGAGTCGTACGCGTCGGGCACTCGATTAGCGAACGTACAAGGCGCTGAAACGGGCGTTGGTCTTGTGCTTACCGGAAAATGTGACCCGGATCCGAATTCGATCCGGAAGGTCGTCAAGTTCCGTCTTGCCGCCCCAACTGAGCGGCGTTTGGAATCCGTTGTTGCGGACGACGGCGGCGGCGGCGCCCCCGTAGCCTGGCAACGGTTGAAGTCGATGATTCAATAATTCGACCTTGAGTGTCGCCTCGTCGCTGAGCCCATCGGCGTTGATAAAGAATTGTCGGATCCCGTCTTCGAGTTCCAGCGACGCTGTCATCAAGCGGCTCTCCGTTGCCGGCATCTGATAATTGCCGTCGCCGGTCGTCGTGGTATCCACAACCAGTTCAGCGAACCGATCGCGTGGCAGCGTGGCAATCCCGACTCCGCCCCGCGGCGGGGAGCCCTGCCAACCCCGTGGATCCCAGGCGCCGTAATAAATTCGCGTCTCGGCGCCGTCGTTCTCGAATCCCTGACCCTGAAGCAGTCCGCCCGCATCCCAGGCACCATCGTCGCCACGTTGCAGGAAAATGTAATCGTGGGCCGGCTCGCGGAAATGGATGCCGTCGTTGCTGACGACGAACCCAAGATCGATGGTCAGATCTTGCCACTCGGGCGTGCCGTGCCACATTCCGGAGATGCCGACTAACACATTGCCACGGTTCCAGACGCTGATGCCTTCGTGTGTCTGTTCGCCTTCGCGACTGCGACCGGGACCCAGCAACCGGTGTTGTGCAGCACGCACAAACTGAATGCCGCTGACCTGGCTCCAATTCGAAAAATCGGCCGACACGAACGTCCGCGAAACTCGGCCATGATAGGGGCGCGATGCGACAATGGCGTTCTGGCCGGAAAGGTGGTACAGCCCGTCCCACTTGTAAAGCCCGCCGACCGGTTCGAAATGGAGCGGCGGAATCGCGGTCTCGGCCACCGACAGTTCCGCGTTGACGGGATGGGCGTCGATGGCCAGCTTCCAATGCAACCCGTCGGCACTCACGTAGGGCGCCAGGGTGCCGAGCCGTACATCGTTCTTGGCGAACCAGACATGCGCTCCCATTTTATAACGACGATCCGGATTCGGATCCTCGGGCTCGTACAAGACCTTCAAATTGAGCACACCGATCCGCGGCTCAAGCTGCACAAGGTTATTGTTGGTGTCGCCGCCCGCTGCGACCAAACCCAAGTTCGGTTTCGTCCAGTGGATGCCGTCATCACTTTCGGCATAGGCAACCCGCCACGGCTCCGAACGCGGCGTCGCTGGGTCGAGCCGCTCCTCCTGGGAAACCGCGACATACCACATCCGGTACTTGCCGTTGTCCGGGCTACGGATGACCGAGCCGTAAAACTGCACTGCCCACGAATCGACCGACCCGTCAGTCCCACGTCGGACGACCGGGTTGGCAGGATGCCGTTGCGGGTGACGCATCTTCAACTTGAGGTTCTGCGTAAACGGAATCGATACATCGTCGAACGCAAACAGCGTGACCGCCTTGGTCTCGTCAAAGTACGCCGGCGAGGGCTCGGTTGCCCAAGACGAGACTCCGAGCGTGACTAACAACGCGCAACTGGCCAGCGACGCAATGCGAGCGGGGCGAGTGGTCGGTATTGTCTGCAGCATTGGTCGCCTCACGCCGGCAGGGAGTTCGTAAGTTGACGATCCAACCCTGAGTTATGTAGCAACCGCAACCGCAATACAACCGGGCAATTCGTGTATCGCTGATCACGCACTGGCAGCACGGTCGGCCTGTGGTCGTTGGTCTCGTCACGAAATTGTCCGACGGGTATCGTTGCACGCCGCGGCGTGAAATAGAATGATGCAGGCAAAGTCCCCAGGATGCAGGAGAGCGATCATGCACGGTGTTGATTCCGCACAATTGCGACGTGACTACCAGCAGGATGGAGTTATCCGGATTCGCGAATTCCTCTCACTGTCCGAAGTCGCCGCGGTTCGCGCCGAGCTTGATCGCTACATTCGGGAGGACCTTGCTTCCCGACCGGCGGATGCTGCGACGCGCGAAGCGGACGGCACGACGGTGCGGAACCTCTGGCGTCTGGAACAACATTGCAGCTTCTTCCGCGAGTTGGCCGACCGTCAGGAAATATTTGACTTGGTCGCGCCGTTGCTCAACGGTGTCCCGGTCCTGGGAGGTGTCGAGACGTTCAACAAGCCGGCACGCATTGGCTCCGGGGTGCCGTACCACCAGGACAATGCCTACTTCTGTCGCACGCCGCCGGACATGCTCACCATCTGGATCGCGATCGACCAAGTCACCGCAGCCAACGGTCCGATTTTCTTTGTCAAAGGCTCCCATCACGGGGGCGTGCTCCCCACCAAGCCATCGGGCGTGCGAGGCAATTCCATTGGCTTGACGGCACCATCCGAGGTACCGCTGGCCGACCAGTTTTGCGGCCTGTTGAACCCCGGCGATGCGACGATTCACCATTGCAATACGATTCACCATTCGGCCCCCAACACCACCGATGCATCGAGGCTGGGCCTGCTGTTGGTCTACCATGGCCAGCACGTGCAAACGGATCCCCAACTCAAAGCCGCCTACGATGTCGCGGTGAGCCTGATGCCGCCGGCATAAGGCAATACGGCGTAGGACATAAGCCCTGGCCAATGCGGCATTACGCCGCGGCGCGCGTGCTGTCGCACCTTTGGCAATGGTGCGGCGAAAGCGGCTAAAATTCGGTTGGCGTACCTCCGGAATCATGGCATGCGGAAGGCTGGGAAACATAGGGCCCTTAGGTCGCGAGGTTTAAATCGCGTGACGATTCGCGTGTGTGCTTGTTTCCGTCGAATGCCACAATTTTTATTGTCTCACCGGTAACCACCTGCTCTAATTTAATGTGTCACACAAACCAATAAGATCACCGTGACATTCCTACCTGCGCCGCGATGCAACTCTTCCGCTCTTTCGCAATACACTCCACTTTCGTGGATTAGCATCTGACACGGTTGTCCCCAGGGGTGAAGTTCGGAAACATCATCAGCCCCCAGTGCTTATAGGCGCTGGGGGCTTTCTTATTTGGATGCAGGACGTAATAGGACGCGACGCGGGTCGCACAGGTTGACTGACATGGAGCATGGAACAATGTCACCAAGAACCAAGATCACTGAACTCGACGCTGAAACTTCACTGCAGCAACATCGTTCGAAGCTGCCGACACCCATAGAAAAAGTCGAATCGATCATCAGTGCTCATATGGGAGAACTGGACGCATCCTCATGCACGCTGTATGTGCGAGACAAACTCACGTGCGAATTTCGACTTGCCGCGATGCCAGGCGTTCGGCATCGAGAGCCAATGCACGGAATCGTTCTCCATGCTGGCGCTGAGCGACGGATTGCGACCGGATCCAAGAAACAGTTTGTCAACGATGCCCAATGCGACGCGTCACGCCTTAACCACCTCAATGCGCGCGCACGAGGATGGCTTCAGGCCGGGCATCAACTGTACGGCGGATTCATTGATCGCGAAAACGTTGGCTCCTACGCACGCTACTTGTTTCGCGAGAATTCTCGTACCGATCTTGCTCTATTCATCAGTTTCAGCAGACCCAATGCAGTGGCATCCAGAGAACGTCGGACGCGGACACGCTGCACTGAACTCTTTCACGCCGTATGCGATTTAAGAGACGATGTTGCGGAGTCGTTTGATCGCCGGGCCACGTTGCCGATGCGACAATTGCTTCGTCTCACTCAGAAAGCTGAGAGTACGCTACTGAGTCCGGTTCATGAAGAACAAGACAGGCGATCCGTCCAAACGCAACGCCAGAAGTATTTCGACACACTTTTGGATTCGCTGCTTGTGACCTTGGCGCAGCCAGGCCTGGGCACAGTGAGGAAAAACTCACTCGACGCCGACTCGGCGTTTGCAGAGATATTTCTTTACGACGAGGCCGGCGAGCGGTTGCAGGTGGTCTCACATCGGGGCCTGCAGGTGGATCCAAAGAAAAATCGCATCCGATTCCTTGACGAGCCACGAGGTATCACAACATGGGTCACCCTGAAACAGCAAGCGATTGTAATTCCAGATCTCGAATCGTCAGCATTTCGCAAGACCCACATTCCGGCCCTCGAAGGCATCAAGGGCGAACTCGCTGTACCGTTGACGATTGGTTCGCACGTCGTCGGCGTGTTAAACGTTGAGACGTTGAATCGAGATGCTTTCGATCTGGACGCTGACGTGGACATCGTGTCCTTTGCGGCAGATCGTGCGGCTCTTGCATTCCATGTGACCAACCAGGCCCTGCGCGCATTCGATACAGCAGAGCGGACACGTAAGCTTTTTGGCGTGTCACATGACACATCGACGCGTGCCAAGTCAGCCGAAGGGGCGATGAATGAAATTGCAACTTCGATGGCAGACTGGCTTGGGTTTACGCACTGCGCCGTCTGGACTTTTGATTCGTCGATCAACGAGTTTTCAAATGCCGGTACGAATGGCCGAGACCCCTCGGAATCGGCAAAACCTCGAGAGGATGGTTGGAGCGACTTTGTAATTCGCACGGGAATTCCAGTATTCCTTTCTCGGAAAAATTTGACCGAATCTGAGTTTCGCGCCAGCTATTGGGATTCACGCGCCAAGAAATGGCAGTCAGATTTG
>JAUIHJ010000095.1 GCA_030432015.1 bacterium | reverse complement strand
GGGTCGATCAGGCCGCGGCGGGGAACGTCGACGCCGCGGATAAAGTACGCCGGTACCAGCAGCGACCGGCCGAAGAACTGTACGCCATTGGCAACGATGTCTACGAATGGAACAACCTGGCGGACGACCCGCAGCACGCGGCGGTCAAGGCCGAACTGAAGCAGCAACTGGCCGCCTGGATGAAGGCCCAAGGGGACCGCGGCCAAGAGACAGAACTCGCGGCAAACGAGCATCAGGGACGGAACCGAAAACGGCCCAATGATGCGGCCAAGAAACGCAACGCCGGGAAGAACAAGAAACGGCAGCAGAAGTCGAAAGATTAGCCGTTTCACGGCAGGCGCTGCCCAATCAGGCGACTTCATCGTCGCCAAAATAGAATTCCAAGTCTGCCATCGGCTGCCGCTTCGTCAGCAGGCTGCCGGCATAGACCAGGATCGCAGAGGCTGGAAATGCGTACATGAACGGATGGAAATTCACGATCCCTTCAAACGGCTTGAGCAGCACAACGGCGACATAAACCAGGCCTCCGCCGAGCAGCCCGGCCATGATCCCTGCGGATGTGGCTCGCTTCCAATACAGCGTCGCCAGGCTGGGCCAAAACAGCACCGAGGCGGATCCGCCCGTGTAGTGAATCACCAGTGGGATCAAGAAGGGTGGCTTTGAAAACGCCAATCGGAGCACCAGCACACCGGCCGCCGCAGTCACGAAATAAGTCAGAGCACGTTGACCGCGATCACCAAGTTGCAGCTTCAACGTCTTTTGCATCAGGTCACGGACAATCGAGCCGCTCACGACCAGCAGCGCCGAATCGACCGTCGACATCACCGCAGCAAACGGCGCGGCAATCAAGACTCCCGCCAACCAGGCAGGTGCGACCCGCTTCGCCAATTCTGGAACGGCTTGATCGGAATCCCCTGCCGCCAGCCCCAGATCCAAACTCCAGGCGCAGTTCATGGTCAGCAGGCTGCTGCCATACATCAGCAGCAGATACGGTGCCAGCAGCATCAGCGCGCGGCGGAGGGCACGCGTGTCCCGAAAGGCCAGCATGCGTGGGACCGCAGTAGGCATCAGCACACCTCCGATCCCTCTTAGCAGAACCATCGACAATGCCAGACTCAATGGCAGGTACGGATTGCGTGCTGGTGACGATCCGGCTTGATCATCCGGCTGGTAGGTCGCATCACCGTCAATCTCCTTGACCACCCGCTCCGGGCCTGGGCCGTACAGATAGGCGTGCCGTTCGGGCTCCAAACCGCGACGCTGCGCGGTCGGGTCGGGCCGCTCCGCCAGCTTCAACGTGGCGGCACGCATCCCGCCCGCTGCATGGATTGCGAATGGGACCAGCAGGACAACACCCACGATCATCACAATTCCCTGCATGGTGTCCGTCCAGGAAACGGCACGAAACCCGCCGTAGGTCGTGTAGGCAACGACCGAGACGGCAAACAGAATCAACCCCATCTCGTAGCTCGTCCCCAGGATGCTCTGCAGAATGACCGCACCGGCAATGAACTGTGCCATCAGATACACCGTCGTTAGCACCACAATCATCACCGCGTAGACGCTGCCAATCGCATCGCTGGAATAGCGATCGCGGAGCAGGTCGACCAACGTCAACGCACCTGTCTGGCGAGCCAAACGATTGATTCGCTTGCCGACCAGGCCCAGCCCTGCGATTGCGGTCACCATCGATCCGCAAACCCAGAACGCGATCACCCAACCGTACGAATAGACGAGCGACGGATACCCCAGGAACGACCCACCGCTCGCCAGCGTCGCGACCCACGACAAGGCCAAGACCCATGGACCAAAGCTGCGGCCCGCCACATAGTATTCGACCTCGAATTCCGCGCCGCGCTGATAGCGGTGGGCGATAATCGCAATTGCAAACACGCCGACCATATAGCCCGCAAACGGCACCAGGATCGCCGGGTCTCGCTGTGAGAATTCGTACCACCTGGCGGCGGGTTCTGACATTTGCCCGAGCAACACGCAACCGTAATCCATGAACGACCCCATCAATGATCGCAATTTCACTCGTTGCGCATCTCTTGTCCCGGCGAAGGCAGCACGCGACGACGTAGCGCTGCGGGAACTTCAATGTACGGCTCGTCATCCTTCAACACGAACAGCGCAAACAGCCAAGTGACGACGATCGTGACCAACCACGGCACGCCGAGCCCCCACACGACCCAACTGGGGATCCCCCAAATCAATGCCGGCTGTTCCGGCCGCATCTCCGACGAACGATAGCCCAAAGTAAAAAGTAAACAGCTGGCGGTGGTCAACGCCACGACCACAATCACGAGGACAACGCGGGCTTCATACAAGCATCGCCGCGCATGCCGCGCCTGATGTTTCAGAAAGCGCGCGCGCTGGTCCTCTTCATTTGTCATCGCCCGTTTCCTCATTCACGATGAACACGGGTTTTTCTCCGGGTGTGGGCGAGTTGGTGAACGTGCCCCGGGCCAACACCGCTTCACGCCCGCCGAATTCGTCGATTCGTGCTTGCTGATCTGCCTTGGCGCGCGCGTCGACGGCCTCCGGGTCGAGCAGCCCGCGCAACTCTGCCTCGAAGTCCGCCAGCACCGTCGCGAAAGCCGCTTCCCCGGCGAGGTCTGAGGTTTCGTCCGGGTCCGCTTCCAGGTCGAATAGCTGCGGCGGGTCGCCGACGTAATGGATGTACTTCAGCTTGCCGCGACGCAGCATGTAGCTGGCGCTCCGCGTAGCGACAGCGTGGTATTCGCTGAAAACGGTCCGGTCCAGCGTTTGGCCGGCGGCGATCGGCCACAACGAACGTCCCGGCAATTGTCGCTCCGCCTCGCTCAGTCCAACGCCCGCGCATTCCAGGATGGTCTGATAGCAGTCCACCAGCGAGACAGGATCGTTCGTGACGTGGCCCGCCGGAACATCGGGTCCCGCCAGGATGAGCGGAATGGCGGCTGATTCTTCGTACATCGTAAACTTGCCCCACAACCCGCGGCGTCCCATGCTCTCGCCGTGATCGGTGGTGTACAGCACGCGAGTGGAATCGCCCAACCCGGTGTCATGCAAAGCGGCCAAGACACGTCCGACTTGACGATCCAGATGCGTGCAACATCCGTAATAGGCCGCGGCCATTCTCCGCATCTCATCGACCGACAGCGGTTGCTCCCAATTCATCACGCGCCGCGTCTCCGCGATCGACGGGTGATCGGGCCGCTCGTCCGCCTGGCTTTGCACCGGCAACGGAATCTGATCCAGCGGATACATGTCGTACAGTTCCGGCGGCGCAACGTACGGCGGGTGCGGGCAGACAAACGATGCAAACAGCACCCAGGGCCGCTCGTCGGGATCGCCCGCTTGCCGCTGCAACCACTGTTCCGTGTGAGCCGCGATATTCACATCGTAATCGATGTAGGTCGAGCTTCCCGGCCCAGCTTCAACGACACCTTGGCGCATGCCGACGCGAGGCGGCGCGTTATCACGAATACAACCGCGGGGATCGCCAACACCGTCGACAACGTTAAGCGGAATTTCGTGATGCTGAAAACCGTCGGCATCGTTGGAATCACGAAAATGCAGTTTGCCAATGGACTCGACACGATGCCCGAAATCGATCAAGCGATGTCCCCAGCCGCGTGGTTCGCCAAAATAGGGGAAGGCGTTATCCCAGTGCCCCGTCTCGTGCACGTAGCGCCCGGTGGCCAACGATGCGCGGGCCGGCACACAGATCGGGCAGTTGGTGTAGGCCGCAGTAAAACGCGTGCCGCGAGCAGCCAAGGCATCCAAATTCGGCGTTCGCACAAACGGGTGCCCGTAGCAGCCCAACGCATCGCGGTTGTGCTGGTCCGAGATAATGAACAGCAAATTCTTCGGTTTCATGGCGAGTTCTTCGTTCAAGCAAGCGTGGTTTGCGCGAGGCTCCGCGACACGCGGTCGACTGGATCAAGATCGGTCGCTGGCCGAATGTGGCCTCACAACGCTGGTCCGCAGTATAGACGAAGGCAACTCGAAAATCGCGGGGCGCTCGTCAGCCCACACGCGACCGCAGAATTCATCAATCGTCACTTCGACTTGCCGCGATGGCGGTTTACATACGTGGCACCGTTGTCCGGCGGCATTGCCTGGTGCCATTGGAGAAGCGAACCCTTGAGGCGGGCCACGACGTCGGTGTGCTGCTCGGCGATGTTCTGCGTTTCACCGCGGTCGCTTAGCAGATCGTAAAGTTCGACTTGCGTGCCGTCATACTCGCACAACAACTTCCATTTCCCGGCGCGGACCGCCAAATCGGGCAGGTCGTCCACGCCATAAAACGCATCACGGTCGGGAGGTCGACGAAAGTACAGCGGCTCGCTGCGTGAAGCTTGCGAATTACCCAGGACCACATCCGGTAGCGGTTCGCCATCGAATTCCGTGTCGGCAGGCGCTGCCACCTTGGCAATCGCCAGCAGCGAGGGCACTAAATCGATTGCCGCGAAGGCCGATGTTTGGTTCACAAGGCCGCGTCGGTCTGCCGAAATCAGACCCGGCCCCCAAGCAACCAGTGATGAACGAATGCCCCCTTCGTAGAGCATCGTCTTATGACCGCGGAACGGGCCCGCCGACCCTGCGCCCTGCTCCGGCCCGTTGTCCGAGCAGATCAGAATCAGCGTGTTTGTGCGGAGCGATTCCGTGTTGCGAATCAGATCAAACAACACACCCAACTGTTCGTCCATGGTGTCGAGCACGCCGTGGTACAGGGTCCGCTTGGCACCATCGCCGCGCCGCGCTTCCGGCGGGAAGAACGGCGAGTGTACGTCGTCCGGCCAGACGTTGAGATAGAACGGCTGGCCGTTGGCCGCGGCCTGCCGGACAAAGTCGACGGCCGCCGCGGTGAACGACTCGGTCACCAGCGAGCGATCCTGCCAGGTGATTTCTCCGCGTCCCAGCTTGTCCGAGCCGAGCGTATGTTTTTGCGGCGGCTTGCCGTCGTACGCGTCTTTCAGCGCCAGGACGCGCGGGCCGAGTCCCTCGAAATTGGTGAGCGACGTGTCGAATCCGTAGTCGGTGATCAACGGCGCTTCGCCAACATCGCGTTGGCCACCCATGTGCCACTTGCCGAAATGCCCCGTGGCATACCCGGCCTCGTGTAGCGCGCGGGCCAGCATCGGCGCGGCCGGGTCCAGCCACTGGGCCATCCCGCGTTGGATGTTGCTTTGTCGATTATTCAGATAGGAGGTGATTCGCCACCGCTGTGGGTACTGGCCAGTGGAGATGGCCACGCGCGACGGCGAACAGATGGGCGAATTGACATAGAACTGCTCAAAGCGAATCCCTTCGGCTGCCAACCGGTCAATGTTTTGCGTCTCGACCACCTCGTTGCCGAAGCAGGAAAAATCTCCCCAGCCCATATCGTCAATAAAGACCAGGACGATGTTGGGGCGGTCGGCGGCGATACCGTCGCCGACCAAGGCAAACATCAACGTCAGGGCAGCCAGCGCCAGCTTGTAGATCATGTAATTCACTCTCTTCTGAAGGGAAATGGCGCGTTGCGATGAGGCGCGACAACAGGAACATGAATGGTACGTGTCAGAGAATTGTCATCAGCATCATGCTCGCGGCCGATCCAATCGCGCCATGCCCAGCAAAATCAGCTCGATCATCGTCCGGGGATCCGACGTGTGAAACAGCATGCGATTCTCTGCATCGTCCAATCCGTTGCACAGGACGTGTGATAAACCTTGCTGGCCAAGTGTGCCCAATTCTTCACGGATTTGTTCGGGTGTCGAGTATTCGATTCCCGCGTTTCGATAATGTTCAATGGTGCCGTCATAGATCGTGGGGAAGAGCCTCTGAAGTTCAGCCGTCGTGAAGTCATCACGTGCTACCTGCTCGAGCAGATCGACCACCAGTCGCGACGCCCCGCCAAATGCCCCGATGAGGTACAGCGGTTTCTTGGCCCGCAGCATCAACATCGACTCTTCCAGCACACCGGGGTAAATGCCGACATAGCCCTCCAGTTTACCGCCCATCGCCACACGGGCGTCGATGTCCGCGGTCATTTGCTCGCGCATCGCGGTCATGCTGCGCCCCCAGGCGAATCTCTGCGCGGCTGTCTTGGGTGGACACCAGCCTCGGTCGTCGAGTTGCAGTTCGTCCCTCGTAACACCCAACGGATCGGGCGGATCAATCTCGTGTAATTCGGCTTCGTTGCCATAGAGGTCGTATTCGTCGTCGCCAAACGCGACATGAATCGGCCAACCGACGTAGTTCGCAATCGGCTTTAGCGTGCTGCCAATCTGTTTCGCCAAGGGCAAATAGCTGCGGACCAGTCCGAAGAGCCGGATGGCAAAATTCTCGTCGTCAATCTTGTCGCCATCGTGGTTGATCTGACCCCCATAGGCCAGCTTCAAGCCGCCCACCAAGAGATACAAGCAGAGATCGTCGGCCAGCGTTCCCAGATGTTCGCTATCCAGGCCGAAACGCCGAATGTCAGTACTCCCCGAAAGCGAGAGCCCCACGAGATCGAACTCCGCCGGCTTGGGTCGCGCCGCGATCTCTGACAGGGGCGTCAGAAAGGTCGTTTCGTCCGCCACCAGATTGATGACGTCGAGTTCCTCGTTACCCAAAGGCGGATCGGGATAGATCACGCGTTTGAGAGGTCGTGCCATCAGCCCGATCGTCAGCAGTTCAGGTGACGTACCGAGCACCACGTCGGCCGATTGCTTCCAAGGGCGGAGCACTGCCAGGTTGTGCTGGTAGCGAAGCGCCTCGCGGATCGCCATCCCAACGATGGCGCGGGCGTCCTTCGCGTCATTGCGCCAGCGGATCGTCGGCACGTTCCCCAGATAAGGGAAATTCCGCGCCTCGCCACTCGTTAGCGCGTCCACAACCACGATCGGCCGCCCCGATCGCTTTGATTCCAGGACCTCACGTCGACACCATTCGCGCGTCGTGTAACGGTCCGTCAAGATGCAAACGACCGAGCTCGAGTTTAGAACGCCGGCCTTGATTTCTTCGTCGAAGCGACCGCCGGGTGGAATCTTCTTGGCATCATACCAACCGTCGACGGGGCCTTCGGAGAGATTTGCCAGGAGCGCCAGCACGGGATCCCTGTTGCGTTCTTCGGGCGAGGCATCAAGCCGCGGTAAGTCCACCTTCGCGTGGCTGAGGAATATCTCCAGTGGCGCCGTGGGATGTAACGACGTGGAGATTTCCGAGGGCAGGACGTTTTTCTGTAACAAGTGGAGCGCGCGAACCGCGACTTGAAACGCCAGCTCATCCTCACGCCACGCCTGGTCGTCCGCCGGAATGGTGTCCAGCCGCACAAAACTATTCATCCCCAACCGCTCGTCGAGATCGAATGCCCGGTCGTCCATTCCAACGGGCAACACATGATGCGCACTGCTTCCTTGAGGCGCGCTCTCGAGGGCTTCGACGAGAAAGTTGCCCCATTCCTTGGCCGTTGAATTTTTTATACGCCGTGTCATGCGACGATCGACCAACACCACCACTAGCGTGTGCTCGGCAGCATCCCAGTCCGGGCTGTCTGGCGGGAGTCCGTCGTCATTGTCTGGACTGTACGCGATTGGGATTCGCAAGCCGACCGCGCCCGAAGCGTCGCCTGAGAATCTTTGATACATCGCCTTGGCCAGGTCGCGCGCAGAGTCAGAGCGCGGATGAAAGAGCAGCACAATCCGTAATGGTGGTTTTGGCAACGGAGGTGAGGTAGGGCCGTGGTTGGATGTCGAATCGGTGACGCTTGCCATCGGGATCTCTGTTTTGTTCGGGCGTGCGGTCTCGAACGATGAATCGGCGGACGTCGCGCCTGTTTAACAGGGCGACCGTCGCCCCGCATCAAGATTACGATTCATGCCGGTGACCGCCGCTTCTCCGTTGTTGGTCGCCGGCTGATCGACTTTAATAAGGTCTGTGGCCAATGATTCTGGACGTTAAACTACGAGAGGCACAAGGCATGACGATGTCTATTCGACCAACCTTACTGCCCGGTGTAAATCGACGGGAGCTGCTGCAAATTGGCTGCTCGGGGATATTGGGGCTTACGTTGCCCGGCGTCCTTGATCGACGCGCCGCCGCGAAGGAGACCGCGGGCAGGTCGGGGTCGCCTGGAACCTCAGTGGCAGCGGGCAAGTCGGTCATCCTGATCTTTCAGTCGGGCGGGGGTAGCCATCTCGATACATTCGATCCGAAACCCGAGGCACCGGAAAGTACGCGCGGCGAATTCGGCATCATCGATACCACGCTACCCGGCGTCAAGTTCAGCGAGCATGTCCCGCAACTCGCCAAGCGAACCGATCAACTGGCCATTGTGCGCTCGATGGCCCACGCGGACAACTGGCATCTTTCCGGAACGCACAACACGCTCACCGGCAGCGTCCAACCCTTCCGTGGCAACGCCAACGAAGATAAGGAACTGAACCGCGGCGACTGGCCAAATTATGGGGGTGCGCTGAACTACTTGGCACCGCGCAACAATGGGCTGCCAAGTCACGTCACCGTGCCCAATCCACTTATCGAAGGCAGCCTGACCTGGCCGGGCCAACACGCCGGGTTCCTGCAGGCGGCACACGACCCCTGGATTCTCAAGTCGGACCCTAACAGCGACAACTTCAAGGTGGACGGACTTGCCTTCCCGGATGGGCTCAGCGTTTCACGCCTGCAAAGCCGAAACGAACTGTTGACACGCTACAACGTTCAGAACGGCGGGCTCGATCGATGGGCTCGACAACAACAATTCACCAGCCACCAAGAGAACGCCTACACGCTGCTGACGTCCGGAAAAGTGGCCCAAGCCTTTGATATCAACAGCGAGACGCGGGACATGCGCGACCGCTACGGACGCACTAAATCGGGGCAGACCTTGTTGCTCGCTCGCCGGCTCGTGCAAGCCGGCGTGCCGGTCGTGCAGTGCAATATGGGCATCGTCCAAAGTTGGGACACCCATACGGACAACTGGGGGAAACTCAAGAACACATTGTTGCCCGGTCTTGATGTGGGCGTGGCAGCGCTCCTCGATGATCTGACCGAGCAGGGCATGATCGACGATACGCTGGTGATTGTGGTCGGCGAGTTCGGACGCACGCCGCGGATCTCCACGTTGGCCGGTCAAAGCAAGGCCGGCCGCGATCATTGGGCCATGTGCTATACCGCTCTCTTTGCGGGCGGCGGCGTCCGAGGTGGCCAGGTGATCGGGGCTTCGGATCGGATCGGTGGCTATCCGCGGACGCCGCCCTATCATCCCAATGACATGGGCGCGACTGTTTATCATACGCTCGGCATCGATCCCCACACCTATGTGCCAGACAAGTTTGGGCGACCAATCATGCTTAACACTGGCAAACGGATGGACGTGCTTTACACGTAGCATCGGCACGTCCATCTTGCACGTCATCCGGTACGCCGCTCCGAGCGGCTGCACACCAGGCCAGCCGCGCGATCATCCTCGCACATTACGAGAGACCTCATGGCAACATCACGCCGAACATTCCTGTTGGGACTGGCCGCGGGAAGCGCGGGCCTGGGAGCAGGGCGTTTGGGGCGCAACGCACTATGGGCCAGTGAGGCGACGGCCCTTGCCGCGGCACGGAAGCGGGCTGCCCACCGGACACGCCGCATTGTCTTCAATAACGACGGGGACGACATCTGGGCCGCCGGAGCCGATACCACGTCGCGCTTTCTTGCGATGCGTCACACACCGTTGATCGGAACACACGTCGACAGCATTCACTATTGCACCACGCAGTCGTTTAACCTCTTTACGCATCAAACCAAGATTGGTGAAGTCTTTACTGCGCGCGGCGGCCAATTCGCCGACAACAACCTTGAAAAGTTCCTGGCACAGGACACCGACGGACTGCGCATGTCCAGCGATTTCGCGCATGAACACGGCATGGAGAGCATCTGGACGCTACGGATGAACGACATCCACGACGCCTGGACTCCCGAGTTCCGTCCACAATGGAAGAACGCCGACCCTTCACGCACGATGTCCACTTTGGACAACGCGAAGGAGTTTCAAGACCGTCGCCGGTTGTGGAGTCTGGTTGA
The DNA here is from genome assembly GCA_030432015.1 of bacterium. Classification (GTDB taxonomy): domain Bacteria; phylum Planctomycetota; class Planctomycetia; order Pirellulales; family Pirellulaceae; genus ARS98. The sequence continues at coordinate 4,875 of JAUIHJ010000095.1, read as the reverse complement.
TTTCGAGCACCCCGACGTCGAACCTCGTTTGCTGGACATCATTCGCGAAGTCCTGGTCAATTATCACGTGGATGGCATCGAGCTCGATTTCCTCCGGGCCCCATTTTATTTTCGCACCACGTACGAGGGTCTCGCTGCGACGGATGCACAAACCGCAGTCCTAACCAAACTTGTCCGGGCAATCCGCCAGGTTGTGCTGCAGGAAAGCCAACGGCAGGGCCAGCCGATTCTGCTGTCGGCGCGGGTTCCCTCGACGGTCGCGCTGGGGCGCAAGATCGGCATCGACATCACGCGGTGGCTGCAAGACCGGTTGGTCGACGTCCTATCCGCGGGAGGAGGGTACATCACGTTTGATCTCCCAGTCAAACAACTCGTTGACCTAGCGCACGAGCATGATGTGCCCGTCTATCCGTGTCTCAGTCAGTCTGGACTGATGTACCGGCCGCCGCGCGGCGCCAATACCAAACAGCCTAACGAGGCCTGGCTGGGCGCGGCGGCACGCCTGTGGAACGAAGGTGCGGACGGCATCTATACGTTCAACCTGTTTCCTGGGCCCGGCAGCGCCGAGGAGCGAATCGCTGCGCAAAAGGTGCTGGCCACCATCGGTTCATCCGAACGCTTGTCCCAGTCAACCATCATGTATGCCATTTCAGATGCTGGCTGGTGGATGCCGTCGCACTACTGGGCCAAGGACGTTGCGGACTTCAGCAAGGCCCTGCCGATGCCCTTAAGAGCCAACGAATACGAGCGTACGTCGCTGTATGTTCCCGAAGACTTGCGGGGCGCAGGCTTCAACGTCACGGCCGAATTGCGCGTCGACTTCACAGGGCTGACGGCCGAGAGCAACCCAGAGATTCTGTTCGGATCGGCAAACTTCGGTCCAACGGCAAGCGGTGAGCAGATCGCCGAGGTTCGCCGGTTTGTGTGCCAGGTACCGGTTCAGTCGATCGCGCAAGGCGCAAATCGAGTTATGGTCAAGACTCAGGCGAACGGTGCCCAGTTGGCAGGGGCCGAATTGTGGATTCGACGCTAAATGACCGATTGCAATTCGGCGACAATCCGGGACCGGTTCGTTTTTCGCCGCCCAATAGATTCAACGGCGGAAAAACCGCCTGTCGGCGAAAAAGGTGGCAGTCCCGCTGACGGAGTGTGCGCTGCTGAATCGCGCTCGGCTATTTAGGTCGCGTGCCATTGGTGCGTCGATCGGGCGCCTCACAGCCGAAAGCACTTCAAATTGCCCTCGCGGTCCTTGCAAAAGAGTCTAGAGCCGGCCAGGACAATGTGCGGCCAGACGTCGCTCGCAAAGATCTTCCGTTTGCGAGCCAACTCCTTGTATGCGTCGGGCTCGCGCTGAGCGGATTCGACCAACACCAATTCACCGCGGTCTGCCCACACGATCAGCCGATCGTCTGAGGTCACCAGCAGGGAACCGGTGTCGCCAAATCGCCCACCGCGCCAGATCGGTTTCCCGGTGGCAAAGTCCAGGCAATACAGACCACGCCAGCACCAATAGATGTAGCCCCGGTGCACAACCGGTGAACAGACGCCCGAAGCGTAGGGTTGCTTCCAAACCAGTTTGGCGCCGGCGCGCGAGATGTCGATGCGGCAAATCGCATACTGATTGTATTCCGAGGTAAGCAGCACGGAATGACCGACCACGGCCGGCGTTGCAATACTGTTGGCAAAATCCGTGACCCAGGGAAACTCCGCCAACGTCTCGCCTTCGTGCCCCGCGTCCAATCGTGCCACCAACAGGTTGCGAATGGTCAAGACGGCGACACACGGAAGGTTGTCGACCACCAGCGGGACCAGCCCTCCGGTGTGCCCGGCCGCGTCGGTGGATTGCGAGGTCCAGACGGTCTCGCCCGTCCGTTTCGAGAAGGCGATGAGGTTACCCTGGTCGTCTCCGACTTCAGCGATCAACCAGTCCCCGTGGATCAGCGGTGCCGCCGTGTAACCGTAATCACGCAACCGGCGGCTTCCCACCAACGGCCTCTGGGCGACGTCGAATCGATCGTAAAAGTTCACTCCCCACACGCGGCGGCCATCCTGACTCGCATCCCAGCAAATTAGATCGCCATCGGTGCTCAGCGTAAACAAATAGCCGGTCTCTAGGTCGAATGTCGGGCTGGCCGAAGGGCCCGAATACAACCCTTTGTCCCCTTCGCTTCGCCGTCCATATTGGGGACAAGGATAGGACTGGTGCCAGATTTCCTGGCCGTCCGCCGTCGAGTGGCAGCGCACATGGTCCCGTTCTTCACTCCACCCGATGGTATAGACGCGGTTCTTCACGACGATTGGCGCGGCACCGCCGGCGCCAACCTGAATCGTCCAGTCAGCTTCACCAAGCGGCCAAGCGCCACCCTCCCAGCCCGAAGATTCGCCAACGATGCCGTTCTGGTTGGCGCCGCGCCATTGAGGCCAGTCGTCAGCCCGCGCGACTGTGGTTCTCGCTATCGACACCGCCGCCAGCAGCAGAAGAACGACGATGTGCGCTGGCTGGGCGGCCCAGTGCGTCGCAGGTGACAGTTCTGGTTGTGTTGGTTGGGTTGGTTTCGCTGGGGGCATGGAGTTTCTCTGGTGAATCGAGGGCTGAAGCGGACCGGGGCTGGGACGGGTGGACTCAAGGCCCAGATTGAACTTCCGTCCCGTCACGACCCCGCAGAACGGGCAATCGCATCGGCCCGCCAAATCTACCAAACGGATCGCCTCGCATGGCAGCGAATTGCTCGCACAATCTTGGAAACAATTGGAACAACTACCTGAATACGGCTATACTAAGGGGGTTGAACATAGACATCTTGCGATAGGCGCGAGGACCAGTCACGAGAAATCTATCGAGTTGCAACGAAGTGCGAGAAACGACCCCGTGAAGGCTGCTGGTTTGCGCCGGCAGCAGGGGGCGGTACTTGCCGATTGTTGATGATGCCTGGAAAGGGGTCAACCGAATGAGTCGTGTCTTTATCAGTTACCGTCGCGATGATAGTAAGTGGATTGCGCGTGCGCTCAAAGATCGGCTCTGCGAAGAACTTGGCTCACAACAGGTCTTCATGGATGTTGATTCGATCGAGCCGGGACTCGATTTTGTGGATGTCATCGAGCAGGCAGTGAGTAAGGTCGATGTGGTCTTGGCCATCATTGGTAAGAATTGGCTGAATGCGAGTACCGGCGATGGAAAACGTCGCCTCGACAACCCGGAAGATTTTGTTCGAGTCGAAATCGCGACGGCGATCAAACGTGGCATTCGATTGATTCCGTTGTTGGAACGTGGCGCAACAATGCCAAGTCCCGATGAACTTCCAGGTGATCTCCGCGCACTCACGCGGCGCAACGCGATCGAGATCAGTGACATTGCCTTCGCGGAAGACGTCAATCGCCTTCTTGTTGCATTGCAAAAAGTCTTGGAACTTCAGAAGCAACGCAAGAGTGGCACAGCCGAGTCTCTCGGAATCGACCCGAATATCCTCCAGGCAGCGGTGCGTGAAGCAGCGGCAGCGCCGGCGCCCAATGCGACACCAAGACGAACGGCGCCCGCATCCCCCGCCCCCAGACCAGTTGCGTCGCCACAGCCACAGCCATCGCCGCCGCCTACTCAGACCAGGCCGGCACAGACCAGAACGACTCCACCCCCGGCACACAACCGGGCCGACGAAACGAGAAGCCGTTCTCGCATTAGCCCGCTGGTGGCGTTGGTTTTGTTGATCGCCGGCATTGGCCTGTCCCTCTATGGAAGCTGGCTGGCGTACCCCGCGAAGGTAACAGAATTGGCGGATCTCGCTGGTGTCGCACACTTGCTGCCGCCACCATCAGGTGACAATGGGCCAGCGGCCGAAGCGCAAGCCGGTACGAAGGCGCCGCCCGCTGAGCCAGATAAGGAGCGTTCTGGCGGTGACGGCACGGAACTGGTCACCAACAGCGATGGCGGTAATGAAGGTGAACGCGGTGGGGCGAAGGAGGATTCGGGCAAAACTCCCCTGGGTGACAAACCGAGCAAGAAGCGGACTCCCGACCAGGCTGCCGTTGTTGGCAACGACGCGTCAGAAACCCCAGCAACCAAACCCGACGACGACGCGCCCGCGGCGAATGACACAGTTGGCAACGCCCTGATCAACGCCGAGACGAAGACCGGCGGGTCCGGCGCGCCCGCGGCAAATGGTGCCACCGCGATCAAACCAGCGGAACTCCAACCAGCAACCACGGAACCTATCGCGACACAACCATCAACATCCCAACCGCCGTCCACCGAACTTGTCGGCGGGAGCGAGACCCCACCACCGCGTGTTGGCACGTCCCACAAGATGGGACACTCTAAACCGGCGGCGCCCGTCGTTGTAGCATCAAAGAAAGGAACCCTGAAGGGAGTCGTCTTTGACGATGCCAACGCCAATGGCAAACGTGATCACAGCGAGAAGGGGTTGCAGAATGTCGCGTTGCTGGTGACTCCGCCGACAGGTAAACCATTAAAGCTGATCACGGACGCGGACGGTAATTACGAAACGGCTGTCGCACCCGGGGAAATCGTCGTCAGCGTCGACGAGACCACGGCCAGCCTTCCCAAAGGCGCCATGCTGACCACCAAGTCAGAGAGTGGTCCCCTCCAGATTTTGGCTGACAAGGTCGCCACTCGGAATCTCGGTTTCCAACGGCAGGGCCTCGTGGAAGGCGTTGTCTACCACGACGTCAACAAGAATGGAAAGCAAGACGCGGACGAAGCAGGAATTCCCGCGTTGAAAGTCGCCGTTATGAAGAGCGATGGCACAACGGAGAAGGTCGTTACCGATGAACACGGCCTCTACTGTGCGATGGTCCCGGTCGGCGAGACCTGTGTCGCGCTCGAGAGTAATGCACCTGGAGGACTGCAGCCGAGTGGACCGC
>JAUIHJ010000094.1 GCA_030432015.1 bacterium | reverse complement strand
TCCTCAACGGCGGGTCGAATGGCACCGAGAACAAAGCGACGGCTTGCGGGATGCGCCGAGGGGAGTCAGAATTCCAGCATGGGATCCACTTTCACGACTCAGCGGCGCGTCGAATTCTGCGAGACCGATGCGGCTGGCATCTTGCATTTTTCCAACTTTTTTCAGTACATGGAACAGGCGGAACATGCGCTCCTGCGCGAGGTCGGATTGAGCGTTGTGCTCAAGGACGACGAAGGCACTCTTAGTTGGCCTCGCGTGGCGGCGAAGTGTGATTATTTTGCACCAACCCGCTTTGAAGATGTACTCGATATCACAGTCTCGATCGTGAAGCTGGGGCGAACCAGTGCAACCTACGCTTTCGATTTCACGCTCGACGGCACCAAGGTGGCCACCGGGCAAGTGACGACCGTCTGCTGTCGTATCGCGCACGATCACCCACCGCGGCCGGTCGAAATCCCCCCATCGATTCGCAACCGCCTCCTGCCCTTCGCCGACTAACCGCGGTGACGTGCCGAGGAGTGTGCGGCCTCGATTGAACCGCGAGACCACTGCCGCACTGGTCAAACTGCATCATCCGTCAACCTCACCGCCTACCGCATGCCCACATACCTCGAAGATCTCACGATTCGGCTGGCCATCGCGGTTGCCGAATTGCCGGAAGTTGTCCGGCAGCGTCATGCGGCCTACGTCCTTGCCGCCCAGCGCGATGACGGCGGATTTGCGGGCCGCGAAGGGGGCAGCGATCTGTATTACACGGGATTCGCACTTCGAAGCCTGGCCGTGCTGGGCGAACTGCACGGCGACACGGCGGAACGGTCTGCGGCATTCCTCCGTGGCCGGCTGACCGGGCGCGAATCGATCGTGGACTTCCTGTCACTGATTTACGGGGCCGCGCTCCTGGACTCCGCAGCCGGCATTGACCTCTTTGCCGACGCGCCCGATTCATGGCGCGACGCCGTCGCCAACGCCATGGCCGAACTGCGACGCGACGATGGAGGATACGCCAAGGGGCCTGAAGGCATGGCGAGCAGCACCTACCACACCTTCCTGGTGTTACTGTGCCTGCAGTTGATCGAACGCCCGCTTCCGGCTCCCGATCGGTTGACAGATTTTATCATGTCCCAGCGGGCCGAAGGTGGCGGTTTCCGCGAGATTCGAGCCAGCAAACGGGCAGGGACCAATCCAACCGCCGCCGCGATCGGCGCGTTACGGACCCTGGACGCGCTGGATGATGAAACGCGCGAGAGCACCATCGATTTTCTGTTTGAAATGCAAACCGACGAGGGGGGACTCCGCGCGAACACGCGAATCCCAATCGCCGACCTGTTGAGCACCTTCACGGGAACGCTTACCCTGATAGACCTGGGCGGAGCAGACGAGATCGACCTGGCAGCAGCCCTGCGTTTCGCCAAATCACTGGAATTGGCCGAAGGTGGTTTTCACGGAGCACTTTGGGACGCAGCTGCCGACGTGGAGTATTCCTTCTACGGGCTCGGCTGTCTGGCCCTCCTGGGTAGCCACGCGTCCAATGCATAGCATGTGGTGACACGGTCACTTGGGAATGTCAGGCACGAACATCTAGGACATGGGAATGACGGACCTTCAAGTTTCCAACGTCTCGAAAGAATTTGCCACGCGAGACGAGCCGCTGGTGGTCCTGCGTGACATTTCCGTCGAGCTCTCGGTGGGTGACAATGTCGCGATTCTCGGCCCCAGTGGATCCGGCAAGAGCACGCTGCTGCACATCATCGGGACCCTCGACACGCCTTCGTCCGGTTCCGTCAAAGTGAAGGGCCACGGCCCGTTTCAGTTGAATGAGCGGCAACTCGCCGCGTTTCGCAACGAGAACATTGGTTTCGTCTTTCAAGAACACCACTTACTGCCACAATTGTCGGTGCTGGAAAACGTCCTGGTACCAACGATTGCAACCGGCAGTTCATCTTCGAACGCAACGGCACGCGCCCAGGACCTGATCGAACGTGTCGGACTGTCGGACCGTCTGGATCATCGCCCCGCGGAGCTGTCGGGAGGTGAACGGCAGCGGGTTGCCGTCGCGCGAGCTCTGATTCAAAACCCGACCATGCTCTTGGCAGACGAGCCAACCGGCAGCCTGGACCGAACGAATGCACACGCGATTGGCAAGTTGCTCCTGGAATTACAGCACCAGGAAAACACGCTCTTGATCGTTGTCACGCACAGCCTCGAATTGGCCAACTTGATGAGCCGCCGGCTGGAACTGGATGACGGGCAGTTAAAGGACGTCACATGAACGGCTGGCGGCTGATCCATCGAAGCCTGGCACACCACTGGCGGATCCACGTCGCCGTGGCGTTGGGTGTGGCGGCGGCGACCGCAGTTTTGACCGGCGCATTGCTGGTCGGCGATTCAGTACGAGGCAGCTTACGCCATTTAACGCTGGACCGCCTGGGCGCGATCGACGAAGTGCTGGTGACCGACCGCTTCTTTCGTCGTGAGGCGGTTGACGAATTGCTCACCGATGCCAAGGTGCAAGCGGCCTACGATGCCGCGGTTCCGGTCATCCTGTTTCCGCTCGGCACCGTCGAAGGCACCGCTGGTGGCCGTGCGGCCGATAGCCTGGTGGTCGGCTGCGACGCCGAATTCTGGGACTTGGACACGGTCGGAGTCCGGCCGCAGCGGATGCCGGGCCAGGACGAAATCGTCATCAATTCGACCCTGGCCGAGGCATGGGGGGCAACCATCGGTGACGAAGTCACCGTCCGCTTGCCCAAGCCCAACCAGGTTCCCGCTGACAGCCCCCTGGCGAATAAGAACGACCGCGTGCGGAGCATCGCGGGACTGAAGATTATCGACATCGTGCCGACCCGCGGTCTCGGGCGGTTCAGCCTTCGTCCCAGCCAAAAACTCCCCATCAACGTCTATGTGTCGCTCGCGACGCTGCAGAATGCACTCGACCAGGAAGGACAGGTGAACGCCGCCCTGGTATCGCTTCGAGACGACATGGATGTGCGGAGCCCGCAAGCCGCTGCAGCCAGCGAATCGCTCGCCGCTGCCTTTCGCCCGACCTTTGAAGACTACGGGCTGACCCTGACTCAGATCACGCAGGCGTTTAGCGCAGAGGGCGATGGTGTTGACACCGACTCCAATGCGGCGCCAACATCGACCATCTTCGACTACTATTCCGTTTCGTCGGACCGGATGATCCTCTCGCCTGCCACCGCCGAAGTGGCGGAGGAAGCCTTTGCGGAATTCGGCGGCCAACCGCTCTTCACGTACCTGGCGAACTCAATCACACGGCCCGGCACTGAAGGCGAAATTGCGTACTCGACCGTCACAGCGATCGACCTCGGCGCCAACTTCCGGCTGCAGTCCGTCACGGGCGAACCAATCGGGCCGCTCAAGGACAACGAGATCGTCCTCAACCGCTGGGCAGCGGAGGACCGGAACGCCAAGGTCGGGGACACGATTCGCGTCACCTACTTCGAACCCGAAACGACGCATGGTAACGCCCGAGAGGAATCGGCCGAGTTCACGCTCAAAGCGATTACGCCGCTGACCGAACCGGACCGTCCTTTCAATCGACGCCGCGCCGCGATTTACACCAAGGCCCCGACGCTGGCCAACGACCCCCACCTGACGCCAACGGTTGAAGGCGTCACGGATCAGGACTCCATTGCCAACTGGGACCCGCCCTTCCCTTTCGATTACGACCGAGTCCGCACCAAGGACGATGACTACTGGAAGAACCACCGCACGACCCCCAAGGCGTTCATTTCGTTCGCCGCGGGACGGCGGCTATGGGAAAGTCGGTTCGGCGACGTGACATCGATGAGGATTCCATTTCAGGAAGGGCTCAGTGAAACAAGCCTGAAGCAAAAATTTCTGGCGACGGTCGCCGCCGGCGATGACACCTTGGGCTTCACATTCCTTCCTGTGAAACAAAGGCAGCTGGCGGCCTCCAGCGGCACGACGCCGTTCGACGCGTTGTTCCTCAGCCTAAGCTTCTTCATCATTGCGGCGGCGCTCTTGTTGGTGGCGCTGCTTTTTCGACTGGGCATCGAACAGCGGGCGACCGAAATTGGCCTGTTGCTGGCCGCCGGATTTCGACGGCCGCGAGCCAGTCAGATGCTGGTCGCCGAAGGCACGATCGTCGCGTCTGCGGGTGCGGTCCTGGGAGTCGTCGCCGGAGTCGGTTACGCCTGGCTCATGCTGGCTGGTTTGCGGACGTGGTGGGTCGGTGCGATCACCACCCCCTTCCTGGACTTCTATCTTACCGGCCGCAGCCTGGCGATCGGCTATCTCCTGGGGGTTGCGATCTCTGCTGTCACGATCTGGTGGAGCATACGGCAAACACGCCGGATTGCAGTTCGCAGATTGCTCGCCGGTCAGGCCAGCGACGCCGGGTCGTACGTGTATCGATCGGGGCGCTGGCTCCCGTCGGTGGCATGGGCACTGGTTGGTAGCGCCGTCGCTCTGTTGGTCCTGGCAACGCAACTCGCCGGAATGGCGCAGGCAGGAGCATTCGTCGGTGGCGGGGCAGCGTTGCTGACCGGACTCCTGGTCATGATCTGGTCGCGTTTGCGCTGTGGCGGTCGGGCGAGCCAAGCTGTCTTAACCGGTCGGCTGGCATTGGCACGGCTGGCGTTGCGGAACGCGGCACGGAACCCCAGCCGCAGCGCGACCACGATTGGCCTGATGGCAACCGCCAGTTTCCTGATTGTCGCGATGAGCTCGTTTCGCGTGGCACCGTCGGCCACCGGTGTCGGCGGCTTCGATCTCGTTGGTGAAAGCGCGCTGCCGATCTACCAGAACCTGAACGATCCTGCCGAACGTCTCGACCTGCTCGCCGACGGGGCCGACACACTTGCCGGCGGCAGTATTTACGGACTTCGCTTGCGACCAGGCGACGATGCCAGCTGCAACAACCTGTATCAGCCGTCGCAGCCTCGCGTGGTCGGAATAACCGACGCGCTGATTGACCGCTTCGACGATCCGCAGGTGACTCCGTTTGCCTGGACAGGGACGTCGGCCAAGAGTGCGGCGGAGCGTGCCAACCCCTGGCGATTGCTGCGCGCCACAGCGGCGGACGGCGAGATTCCGGTCATGATTGACATGAACACCGCCATGTACAGCCTCAAACCGCCCCTGACCGTGGGCAGCGTGTATCGCGCGACCTATGACGACGCGGAGATCCGCTTTCGCGTCGTCGGACTGCTGGAGAACAGCGTCCTCCAAGGCAGTCTGCTGATTGGTGAAACGGATTTTGAGCGAATCTTTCCTGAGATCAGCGGGTACCGGTATTTCCTGATCCAGTCTCCCGCAGGCAAGCAGGATGCTGTGACGAGCGTCCTGGAAGACCGGCTGGGTGACCAGGGCTTTGACGCCGTCCCTGCGGCCAAGGTTTTGGAACAGCTCTTGGCGGTTCAGAACACTTACCTGAGCACGTTTCAAAGCCTCGGAGCGCTCGGTCTGTTACTCGGCACCTTCGGCCTGGCCGCGATCCAATTGCGGAGCGTGATCGAGCGGCGTGGCGAACTGGCGCTCCTCCGGGCGACCGGGTTCACACGCCGTTCGCTGGCCTGGATGGTGTTGATCGAAAACGTGGCCTTGCTGCTGGCTGGTTTGGCGACGGGCGTCCTGGCGGCGTTGGTTGCGGTCCTCCCGCATCGACTGACGGGAACCGCCGCCGTGCCCCCCAGTTTGCTGCGCGACTTGGCCGTCATGCTGAGTATCGTAATGGTCGTCGGCGTGGTTTCCGGTCTGGCATCCGTGCGAGCTGCCTTACGAACACCTGTGTTGACCGCGTTGCGAGGAGACTAATTACGATCATGACCACTGCCATCGCGATCGCTGCCCACCCGGATGATATTGAGCTGTTCATGTCCGGCACGCTCATCCTGCTCAAGGCCGCCGGTTGCGACATCCACTATATGAACCTGGCCAATGGATGCTGCGGTACATCGCAATATGACGCCGCCACGATCGCTCGGATGCGGCGATCGGAAGCGGAGTCCGCCGCGGCGTCGATCGGCGCGACGTTTCACGAAAGCATCTGCGACGACATGGCGATTTTCTACGATCGCGCGACACTGGCCCGACTCGCTTCGACCATTCGACAGGTAAAGCCGGATATCCTCTTGACGCACGCGCCGGCGGACTACATGGAAGATCACATGAACACCTGCCGACTCGCCGTTACCGCGGCGTTTTCCCGCGGCATGCCGAACTTCGTGGTGGAGCCACCCTGCCCACCGATCGACAACAAGGTGACGGTCTATCACGCCCAGCCCTATTCTCATCACGATCCGCTGCGAAATCGCATCCACCCCGATATGTACGTGAACGTCACCAACGTCGTCGAAGACAAAGTGGCGATGCTGGCGCGACACGTGTCGCAGAAGCAGTGGCTGGATGAAAGCCAAGGCCACGATTCCTATTTGCAGACACTACGTGACCTCGACGCGGAATGTGGACGGATGTCCGGTATTTTTGAATTTGCCGAGGGTTGGAGGCGGCATTTGCACCTGGGATTCTGCGATCCAGACGATGATCCGCTGCGTGAGGCTTTGCAGGACCACGTGATGATGGCAAACTAGGGGACGATGTAGAGGCTCGTTACTCGATGTGGCTGCCGTTGCCAGACGGCGGACGCGACGCTCGACGGTCTGGCAACCGTTTCTGCGGACGACATCCCGAAGTTGCTCGTGGTAAACGCCGAAGGGCAACCGTGCAGATTTCAACGGAGGCCGAAAGCGCGGCACGGTGACGTGCCATCCCCCAAGTTGCAGGCAACACGTAGATCTCGAACCGCCCCCGGAACCATCGTGCGTGAGGCCTCGTCCGTTCAACTGATCTCCCCAAACGACCCCGCATGACCGACGCCGATTTTGACGTGCTGCTTGACCAATTCCGTGCGTCGCTGCAAGACTGCCGGGAGTTGTACCTGTCGTGCGCGCGGCTTTGCATCGAACAACATGCGAGTAGCTTGCCCAATGCTCCGCAGGATTTCCTGCCCCTTATGGACGACCTGCACAAAGGGTTGTTAATCAAGACCTATGTCTCGGTGGTTGAAGCCGACCAGCGATGGAGTAAGCAAGAGAAGCGACTGGGGCGGGTGCTCTTCGATCATATCTGGCCGGGCGGCGTACCCGGAGGCAAATTGCGCGAAGCGGCACAGCATGTGTTTCGAGAAGCCCAGACGTTGAAGTGGCATGCCCTGGTGCGGCCGTTCCATCAGATGCCACCGCTCCGCGAGCGGATCAGCGACTTGCAGACGCTGGTGTTTCGCATTGCCAACCTGGTCGCCAAGGCAGATGGCGCCATCAATCATGTGGAAGAGCGCCGCCTGAACGCCATCCAGCAAGAGCTGGACCTGCATCTCAGTGGTGCCGGCCGCAGGGGGCCAACGGCACGCAAGGTCGAACCTCGCTTGCCGCCCATCGACACCGGCCAGGCCGCGCAGGTGATGCAGGCGGAGACCGAGCAGTTACGTCAGCAATACGACATCAAGAGCGAGATCGCACTCGACGTGGACGAAAAGTCGAGCGAAGAGCGGCTCGCCGAGGCCTTGGCGCGATTGGAAACGCTGATTGGCTTAGAGCAGGTCAAACACGAGATTCGAACGCTGACCAACTTCCTCAACTTACAGCAACAACGCGTAGCGGCCGGGCTGCCGCAAACCGACCTCAGCCTGCATCTGGTGTTTGGAGGCAATCCGGGAACCGGAAAAACGACGGTCGCACGAATCGTGGGACAGATCTACGGCGCCATGGGCATTCTGAACAAAGGGCACTTGGTGGAGACGGACCGCTCGGGACTGGTCGCCGAGTACGCCGGACAGACGGGACCTCGCACCAACAAGAAAATCGATGAAGCCCTCGATGGCGTCCTGTTCATCGACGAAGCGTATAGCCTGGTCGCGGAAACCGGTGACGACCCCTATGGCCGCGAAGCGGTGCAAGCCCTGCTCAAACGGATGGAAGATGATCGGGCACGACTGGTTGTTATCCTGGCCGGCTACCCGAATGAAATGGAAACCTTGCTCCGCACCAACCCAGGGCTGTCGTCGCGATTCAACACAAAGCTTACGTTCGAGGATTATTCGCCAGAGAACCTGGGACGGATTTTTGGCGAACTATGCGTACAGAATCACTATCAACTTCCCACAGCCACGAAGGTTCGCTTGCTGTTTGCCTTTGCCTGGCTGTACGAACATCGGGATGATCATTTCGGCAATGGTCGCCTGGTGCGAAATACGTTCGAGAATGCTGTCCGGCGATTGGCAAACCGGGTGGCCGGGGTGGCGCCGCTCACCAAGGAACTCTTAACCACACTCCAGGCCGACGACATCCAATTCGATGACCTGCCGAACGATGCGTGGCAACAGTTGGAAGACCGCGACGTGAAGATCAGTGTCACCTGCCCCGGCTGTCGTGCGGTCAACTCGATTTCTCCGGACTATCTGGATCGCCGTCTTCGTTGCCAACGCTGCGACCACCGGTTCGTGCCTGGCTGGGGTGGCCTCCTCTGGGAGGAAGATAAACGGTCGCCTTAACTGGGCAGCGCCACGAAGGGGTGCAATGCGATGCCCCACCACCGGTTCCGGCCCGCTGCCAGCTTGCCGGTTGCGGCCGGGCAAGCCGGTCGGGGCCCCAGCCCTGGCAGGCCACCGGTTAATGGAACAGCCCGGGGCTGTCCAACTCGTCAGTAACCGGCTGTCCCGGTTTGGGAAGAATCTGATAGACTGTTCGCTGCCAACCCGCCGTAGCCCGCTCGCCGAACCCATCGGCCCCGGTCAAACGGCGTCTCGCATACCCACTATCTTCCGGTCGGAGAAGCTTTGATGAAGGACATTCTATTTTCCCTGCCAGGCGTTACCCTGACGGTCCTGTGCTGGGGTGCGTATGGCTCGGTATTGCATAAAGGGCAGCATGATCTGGGCGGCAGCCGTCTCAAGCCGCTGATCTGTGTCGGCCTGGCGTATTTCGTCATCGCGATTATCGTGCCCTGCATTCTTCTGGCGATGCAGGGAAAACTGTCCGGCGACTGGAGTTTCTCCGGAATTTCCTGGGCGATGGCCGCCGGCGCCGCGGGCGCGTTAGGCGCGTTAGGAATCGTGTTGGCGCTGACCGCCGGGGGTAAACCAACCTACGTTATGCCGCTGGTCTTTGGCGGAGCCCCAATCGTCAACGTCATCGTTTCGATGTATTTCGCCAAGATCCCATGGCGTGACGTCAATCCCGTCTTCTACGCCGGGCTGATCCTGGTCGGGGCCGGCGCGGTCACGGTGCTGGTCTTCGCACCCAAGAAGAAACCCACCGGCCAACCGGCGGCGAAGCCGGTCGCAACCAAGCCCGCCGAAGAAAAATCGGCGGCGCACCCAGGCGCCGACAAACCCGCCAACGACGCAGATGCCAAGCAGCATGAATCATGACACCTGACGAAACGATGCGCCGGCTGGACGATGTGCTCAGCCACGTCTGGATGGTCCGCACCTTCTTGAAGCACTGCGAAGAGGCGGAAGAGGATGACGAACTGCGTGACGTGCATCGTGCCCTGTACGACTACATGCTGGCGCTGGGCGGACCGCTTAACGCCAACGACGCCGCTGCCTATCTGAAACAAGCCAAGAAGAAGCTTGCCAAGCTGCGACGGGCAATGGAACTGTTCTTGGAAATCCAACCCGAGATTTCGTCTCACACGAATTTTCAAATGGCGGCCCGTTCGTTGAGCAACGCTGTGGACGAGGTTACGAGGCTCCTGGAGTCCCCAGCCAATACAGCTGCGCCGCAAGGTAACACCGCGGCGCCCGACGCGTGAGGAATTCGCCGAGCAGCGAGTTGCGCGTTGCCGCATGCCGTCGCACTGGTCGACAATCATGGTCGTCGCGACCTTCGCCCGCGCGCGGAATTCCACCGTCCAGCAATGGCAGCGACCGATACCGCCGTCGACTATGGTTGGGGCACTTCCAGGTAAATCTCGAATCCGCCACTGCGATTGGAGACGATCGTCAAGCGACCATCCGGCGACCACGTCGGGAAATTGTCGATCGCCGGATGTTGTGTGGCGTTGCGATCTGTCCCGCTGGCGACGTCCCGCACGTAAATGTCAAAATTGCCCCCGCGGTTGCTGGTCCAGGCCAACTTTTGACCATCGGGCGACCACGCCGGATAGTCATCCAGCCCGCGGCTGTCGGTCAATCGAACCAGGTTCTCACCTTGGATGTCGATGGTGGCCAGTTCCAAGTCGCCCCACCGGTTGGTTGCAAACGCCAGCCGCTGGCCATCCGGCGACCAGGCCGGATGCGCGTCAATCGCTGGATCGCTGGTCAAACGAACCTCGTCCGAACCGTCGGGTGCTGACACGTACAGCTCTTGATTTCCGTGTCGTGTCGACGAGTAGGCAATCCGCTGGCCGTCGGGCGACCAGCAAGGCGACTCTTCATGGCTGAGCTTATCTTTGGTGACCGCGACTGGCGTAGGGTCCTTGCCATCCAAACCGGCAGCGTAGACCTCGATGTCGCCCTGGTTGGGGGACGTCTTGTCGAAGGCGAACAGGAGTCGCCTGCCGTCAGGTGAAAACACGGCGTCATAGTGCGGTTCGTCACGCGCCGTCACCCGTCGTTCCGTGCCGTCCGCCAGCGAGCGAAGATACAGCACGATCGAAGAACCGGCATGGCGGGCAAACACCAGCGTTTTGCCGTCGGGCGACCAGGCAGGACGTTGCTTGAAAAGGCCATCATTAGTGACCTGTTGCAAGACCGGTTCCGCAGCCATTGCCAGCGACAAACTACGTCCGCCGAGTTGCGTCAGGAATAAGGATGCGACGCAGAACAATGCTCGGACGAGCGTAACAGCCGCTGGAGGCCGAACCGGCAGATGTGACATCGACTCGGTGGTCACAGCAACTCCTCGATCATCTCACCGCGTGGTGTCAGGCCCATGTCGGTGAGTTGCGCCGTCGAGATACCCAGTTGATGCAGGGCGGTTGCGAATAGATCGGCAGGCGTCAACGGGCGATTGATCGGATGCTCGCCCTTGCGGTCACTCGCCCCGATCACCTGTCCACCGCGGCAACCGCCGCCGGCGACGAGCCCGGAATAGCACTGATTCCAATGGTCACGGCCGGCCTTGCCGTTAATCTTGGGCGTTCGACCAAATTCACCTTTGACGACCACGACGGTCTCGTCGAGCAATCCGCGTTGGTCAAGATCGTCCAGTAAGGCGGAGACCGATTGATCGACCATCCAGGCATGGCGATCTTGAAATTGCTGAAAATGCCGGTCGTGCATGTCCCAGCCGCCATCACCTGTGTCCTCGACCGGCTCGACGTGGCTACTCCAATTGACTTGCACAAACCGCGTTCCCGCTTCCACCAGGCGTCGTGCCATCAGGCAACATTGGCCGAACCGAAACCGACCGTACCGCTGGCGAACAGCATCCGGTTCCAACGCCACGTCAAAGACACGATGGGAATCGGGTGCCAACAGCAGCGAGTACGCCTGCTGATAGTACTCGTCCAGTTGCGCGGTCGCGTCGGCGTCGTTCAGCCGAGCGGCCAGGCGATTCAGCGCACCTCGCAACTGTTGCCGGGATTCAACTCCGCTGGCAGAGATCCCGTCGGCCAATTCCAACTGCGGCAGCTCCAAACCCTCACCAGGTTGATAATCGACACGAAACGGATCATGACGGGTCCCCAACGCACCACCACCATCGCCGCTGATGCGTCGCTTGCCCTGGTGGAGCAGTCCGCCGATCGTCACGAATCGTGGCTGTGTCGGCTGAAAACCGAAACCGCGTGACACCACCGCCCCATGATTCGGCTGCAGGCGACCTGGCAGGACCTGACCGCTAAGGCTGGTTGCGCCCGAATCGGCACCCGTCAGCCCGATCGTACCGGCGATGCCGTGGTCGTTTGATGTGTGGTGGAGCGACCGCAGGATGCTGTACTTGTCAGCTTGTCGCGCCAACTGCGGAAGCAGCTCGCAGACCTCAACGCCCGGCACGTTGGTGGCGATCGGTGCGTAGGGGCCACGGTATTCGGTCGGCGCCGACGGCTTCATGTCGAACGTATCGAGGTGACTTGGCCCGCCCCACAACCAGACCAGAATGATCGATTTCGCTGGCGGGCTGGCGGGCGCGGCGTGAGACTGCAGGCGCAACAGGTCGGCCAGCGAGAGCCCCAATACACTGGAGGCACCGGCTTGCAATAAGCCGCGTCTCGTCAGCCCCTGGCAGCTTCGTACACGCTGACGTCCAACAGCCAACATGGCATCGATCCTGGGCGAGGGAGTCGTCGCGGTTGACTCGACGATGCCTAAGTCTGCCTGGCATCTTCAACGAGCATGCAGCGACGCGAAAACGACTTCAGTGTTAACGCCGAGCATGGCACAAGCGTGCTGCTGCGTCAACGAGAACCCCGCGCGACCTGGGTGGCCCAACCGAATGCTCAACGCAGGACGAGCTCAGGTTCCACGCACCATACCGAACCATTCGATCTGCTTGCGCGGACAGAAGCGCAAGCCTTGCTCTCGGCAATAGTCGGCCAGCCAGCGAGACTTCTTGGCAAGTTGATCGGGATCCGTTCCCTGCGGCATCAGCATGACGCGATCGCGTTGAACCTGCGGAAACTGCTGCAAATAGGTTTCGACTGCGGGGCAATCTTCAACGTGGTCAATGACGAATTTCAGTTGATAGGGAAATTCGGCAATCAACCGCTCGATCACCGCCGGCGCATGACGTGTTCGCTCGTGCCGTCCCGCCCATTGCGGCGCCTGCTCTCTGGAGGGGGTGGAATTGGCGAGCTTCGGGCTGATCGACATCAGGTCGCACCGAACCGGCAAATAGAGGGTGCCGGCGGTTTCAATCGTGATATGCCGCCCAGCGCGATGGAGTTGTTCGCTGAGCGGAATCAGCTCGGCAAACAACATCGGCTCGCCACCGGTGAGGACCACATGCGGAATTTCGAATTGCAACACCCTCGCCAGAATCTCGTCGACCGAGAGATCTTCCCCTGCGGGCCGCCACGACGTATGCGGCGTGTCGCAGAACCAGCACCGCAAATTGCACCCTGCTGCGCGTACGAAGACCGACCGCGCTCCGGTCAGAAACCCTTCCCCCTGCTTCGATTCGTACAGTTCAGCAATGCGCATCGGTTCAAGTGGATCAAGGCAACAGGGGACTTGCGGGCAATGGGGCAACGTGCCCCGGCTTTCAGGATCCCGTCCATGATGACAAAATGACGACCAACCGAATAGGAGCACTATCAATGAATGACCGTTTTCGCGACATCCTGGAAACGTTTGAGAATCAATTTCCCGGACGCGACTATGAAATCGAGATTATCTGCCCGGAATTTACGTCGGTCTGCCCCAAGACAGGCCAGCCTGATTTTGGGACGCTGACGTTTACCTACATTCCCGACCAGAAATGTGTCGAGCTAAAAAGCCTGAAACTCTATTTGCAAGCCTTTCGGAATGAAGGAATTTTCTACGAGAACGTCACCAACCGCATCCTGGACGATCTGGTCGCGGCGTTAGAGCCACGGCGTATGCAACTGGTCGCGGCATTCAGTGCGCGCGGCGGAATCCGGGAGAACGTCACGGCGGTCCACGAGGCCCAATCGCCAGGTTAAGCCGCACGCACCAGAGCACCGCGAAGTTCCGGAAACTGGAATTTGGCGGATCAGGTGTGTTCGGCCACTCTCACCGTGTCGGCAATGTGTCCGATGTAGACATCACCTGACCATGAATCACGCGCGGCATAGTCACTTGGCCGACGGCGCCCGCAGCGTGGCCAGGAACTCCAGGACCGCCCGGCGCGACACATAGTCCAAACCGATGAAGCTGGCGGCTGATGCCTCCGCTTCGCCGCCATGCATCACAATTGCTTCGGTCAACGTCTTGACCCGCCCGTCGTGCAGGTAGGGCGCCGAATCCTGCACGCCCCACAGCGGTGGTGTGCGCCACTCCTGGAAGATATTGGTTGTCTGCAGTTTGATCAGTTCGACGCCCGGCGATTGCCCACCCGCACCCGCCGACTGGCTGATGGCGACCTGCCCACCACCGTATGATCCCGCTGAAGCCGCACTCCGTTGAGCGACCTGAGCCGTCTCTTGATCCCCTTGAGGACGTACCTCTTCGGGAAGTGGCAACCCGTTGGCAACGGCGAAATCCATGGCTTCCTGGAGTGTAAATCGGGTCGGCTGTGCTGGCGCCGGGTCGGTCAGTCCTGGCCCCATGTCATGCAGCAGCAAGTCGCTGAAGACACCGGGGACACCACCAGGATCGGGAACATGACAGACGGCACAACCGATCGTTTCGAAGATCACCCTGCCGTTGGCAATCACCGTCGCATGCCCTTGGTTGCGTGGCTTGCTCTGACGCGGTCGCGGGAGGGCGGCCACAAAGGCGATCATCGCGGCCGTCTGTTGAACCGTCATGTCGAAACCAACGGGTTGATATACCGGGTCATCGGGCACCATCGCCTGATCGACGCCAGGCACGCGCAGACCAACTTCGTTTCCGCATGCGGCAAGCACGAAGTCTTGGAGACGGCGCGTTCCGCCCCGCCAGCCGAAATGCCCTGCACCCTTGTCGGTGAACGCCACGCGACCGCTGATACCAGGGTGAAATCGCTCTTGATGGCTGGCAATTCCATCCAGGACGCGATCAGGAATTGCATCAATGATGGCGGCCCCAAAGAGGGCGGTCGTATTCCGTTGACTGCGAACAAATTCGAATCCGGCCGCGCTGACCGGTCGCAATGGCCGCGCCGACAATTGGCTCTGCATCTGATCACGAACGACGCCGTGCGGCGCAACGTGGCTCGACTCGCCAACGATTTGCGTGCGCAACAGACCGTATGCCGGCTTGATGCTGAAGCGATGCAGGACGATCGACGAATTGATCTCGCCGTCGTCAAGAAAGAATCCGGGATGCATGCCCAGGAGTCGTCGCAACTGCACGCTGG
>JAUIHJ010000842.1 GCA_030432015.1 bacterium | reverse complement strand
GGAGGCCATCTGGCCGCAGACCACAGCTCACGATCCCGATATGCTGTGATACGATCTGGAGGCACATTTTACGTTTCTGCTGCTTCATCATACGCACGATCGAGTTCTTGGCGTCACCCGAAAACGGCTCGGGGCGGACGAGCATGATTTCGGCCGTGTTGTTCCCTAGCAGCCCTTCGCGGTAACGATGCGCAGGACGACCATGTAGACCGAGAAGCGTACGAAGCCCGGCGATGGACCGTGTTTAAGTTGGACCATGCTTCGTCTCGTTGCCACACTTTGGCGTGCGCAGGTGTTAGCAGCGAAGTTTTCAGGGTTCAAATCGTGCCTTACCCTCTCGCTGCAACGCCGTTTTCAATTCAATCCTGTCAGCGTCGACGTGCGGAGACGACGTGCGTTGTGGTATTCTGGTCTGCTGGCAGATTGTACCGCCGGCTCGATTGATGAGGAGCGTTTCGTGCAGCAATTCCGACGAATGACTTACCTGCAGACATGGATTTGTTGGTTGGCGGCAATTCTTGCGTGCACCATCGTTAGGGCAGAGGTCCGTTTCAATCGGGATGTGCGTCCAATTTTGGCGGAGTATTGCCTGCACTGCCATGGACCGGACGAAACCCATCGTGAGGCGGACCTGCGGTTGGACTTGGAGTTGGATGGGGTGCAGTCGGCAATTGTTGCGGGTACCCCGGATCAGAGCCCGCTGATCCAGCGCGTTAGCTCGACGGACCCCGACCTGAGAATGCCGCCGCCGTCGATGAAGAAACATCTCAGCGAACAGGAAATCTCCATTCTCAGGCAGTGGGTGGCTGAGGGTGCGACCTATCAGGGGCACTGGGCATTCGAGCCAATTCGCTTGCCAGCCGTTCCCGCCATCAAAACCAATTCACCCGCGGCAACCGAAATCGATCGCTTTCTCCTGCGTCAACTCGAAGCGCGAGGACTGACGTTGTCACCGGCCATCAGCCGCCGGCAGCTAATCCGGCGCGCGACGTTCGACTTGATCGGGCTACCACCGACATGGGAAGAGGTTCACAACTTCGTCACCGACCCGTCGCCGGCCGCCTTTGAAAAGGTCCTTGATCGACTCCTGGCGTCACCCCGCTATGGGGAACGCTGGGGACGGCATTGGCTCGACATCGCTCGCTACGCCGACACGCATGGTGGCAGTGCGATCGGGTTCAAGAAGTTTCCTTTTTCCTATACGTATCGCGACTATGTCATCAACGCCTTTAATACCAACCTGCCGTTAAATCGCTTCGTGATGGAACAGCTGGCCGCCGATCAGTTAGGTCTTGGCGAGAACGATCCGGCGTTGGCCGGGCTAGGGTTTTTGACCATCGGCATGCAGTTTCGCAACCGGCATGACGTGATCGACGATCAAATCGATGTGACCACGCGCGGCCTGCTCGGGCTGACCGTTGCCTGTGCCCGCTGCCACGATTATAAGTACGACCCGATCCCGACATCCGACTACTACGCACTCTATGCCTCTTTCGCCGCCAGCAGCGCACCCGACCTGCCGCCTACCGTTGGACATCCCGTTCAGACGCCGGCATATCAGCAATACACGCAAGAGCTGGTGAAACGGCAGGCGGTTCACAGCGACATGGCGCGCGATCAGACGGCCGTAATGCGCGGCCGGTTGCGAATGCAAGTGGGGCTTTATTTGCGAGAACTGGCCAAAGGAACGCCCGAACAGGATCTTTCCGCGACCTTCCTATCGTATCGCACCGACGACTTGCGGCCGCTGGTCTTGAATCGCTGGCGAGACTACCTGCAGGGGATAAGTGCCGACGATCCCGTATTTGGCCCTTGGGTGACTTTATCGCAGTTGGACGTCGAGGCTTTCCAAGCAAAGACGGTCGCGTTGGTCGACTCCTGGCAACAGCAGAATGGCGATCCGGAAAAATTCGCGAAACAGCATCAGCTGGCAACCCCGGCCCCGAAATGGAATCCTCGTGTGTTGGATGCGTTGCGGGCCAAATCACCGAAATCGCTGCTCGACGTGGCCGATGCCTATGGCGCACTGTTTGCCGAGGTCCATCGCGAATGGCTAACGGCGCTCCTCGCGACGTCCCTGGAAGCGGCAGCGGATGGCGAAGTGATTACGGACCAGGACGGTCGCCACGCCTCCATAAACAGCTCGATCAATCGGCAGTTGCGGCGGCATCTTTACGAGCCGGGAACGCCCACCGCGATGGATGAAGACGACGCGACGCGCCTGCTGAACCGCACGGGTCGCGACAGCTTGAACGGCGTGCGCGGCGCGATCGAAGCACTTCACCTGGCGTCACCCGGTTCACCACCGCGGGCAATGGCACTTGCGGAATCGATTCCAGTGCAGCCATTTCATATCTTTCGACGTGGCAATCCACTTGATCGGGGCGGCATCGTTGAGGCCCATTTCCTGACCGCACTTACGCCGCCCGACGCGAGTCCGACCGTATTCCCTGCTGGTCGGCGGCGGGCGGCCCTTGCCGCGGCCATCGTCTCTCCCGAAAACCCGCTCCTCCGCCGGGTCATCGTCAACTGGGTTTGGCAGCACCATTTTGGACGGGGATTGGTCCGCACTCCGGACGACTTTGGCACGCGGAGCCAGCCGCCGTCGCACCCGGCGCTGTTGGATTACCTTTCCGTAAAGCTGGTCGACGATGGCTGGTCGCTCAAGAAACTGCACAAGCGGGTGATGCTGACCTTGGCGTACCAGCAGGGCGCCGTCGAGAGCGCTGCGAGTCGCAACGTCGATCCAGACAACCTC
>JAUIHJ010000093.1 GCA_030432015.1 bacterium | reverse complement strand
TCAATTCGGCTTCTCAGGTGCGGTCCGCAAGCAGTTCACGACCGACGACCTGGGGGACTTGGCAACCGAACTGCAACCGTTCGTGAAAACCTATCCGCAACCGACCACGACGCATGATTCGCATGTTCGGCTGGGGATTGGAGTGGGGATTGAGTGGGAGTCAGAGATCCCGGAAACCGACGAACAAGCGATCCGAGCTCGAAAGCGAGCCAGGGGAGGCAAGTAGAGTCGACGCGAAGCAGATGCATTGTTCGGCGACGATGCCAGACGCAACGCAGGTCGTTTTTGGCCGAAGCAGGGCGCCGAAGTAGGGGGCACCCCTGCCCGTGAACGGTTTACTGACTTAAGCAACGTTATTTATGTAACAGGTAACAGACCTCGAGGACGCTACCGATGACCAAGACCCTCTCAATGATCATTGCCATCTCGGCCATGGTTTTCGTAACAACCTTTTCGTTCGCTCAGCCGCCAGGCGGGCGTGGCGGTCCTGACGGGCCGCCGCGTCGTGGACCTGGTCCTGACGGCCCTCAACGTGACGGGCCGCGCAATCCATTACTGGAAGTGCTCGACGCGAATCACGACCGGCAGTTATCGGCCGACGAGATTAATGGCGCCGCAGCAGCACTCAAGAAACTCGATCGCAACGGTGATGGGAGGATCAGCGCGGATGAATTGCATCCGATGGGTGGACCGACGGGACGTGAACGCGGTCCGGACGCACCGCGACATGATGCGCGCGGTCCAGACAATCGACGTCCTGATCGTCCGCGTCCTGATGGTGACCGGTCGCGTCGCGATGGCCCCCGACCGGATGGACCACGGCCAGACGCTCGGCGAGATGACGCTCGACGAGATGACGCTCGACCCGAGTTAAGCAAGATGCGCGATCAAGTTCGCCCCGATCATGATCGCCGTGATCCACGAGGGGATGGACGCCCCGATGGTCGAGACCGAGAGCGACCGGACGGTGAGCGGCGTGGCGACCCGCGTCGCGAAGGGGATGGGCCGGGGCGTGGGCGCCCCGATGGCCGACGCGACGATCCCGGCCGATCTGACGGGCCTGGCTCAGGAAATCGCGGCCCCGACGCAGGTGGACCGCGCGGTCCAGCCGGACGGTTCGGCCCAGGGCCTGGTCGTCCAGGGGGTGGCGGCCCGGGCTTTGGTGGCCCGCCCAGTCCGGAGCAATTGGTATCCATGGCGATGCGTTTTGACAAGGACCGTGACGGCAAGCTCGACCGGGAAGAGTTGCGAGCATTTGCGGAAGAGGTCGGGCGGCGAGCCCGCGAGCGGGGCGGACCTGGCCGACCTGGCGGTCCGCGGGGGCGCGGTCCTGGCGACGGCGAGCGACGTGGGCCCGGCGGACCGGACGGCGACCGTGAGGGCCGCCCCCAACGGCCGGCACGTCCCAGCGAGTAGTTCGCGACGCGAGCTGTCGTCCAATGTTGTCGCGACAGCTTCTTGCATTGCACTTCGACGCGCCAGCGAGTGAATCCTCAAGTTGTCGCCCATTCACTCGCTGGCGATGTTTCTTATTCAGGCGTGTCTTTCGTCATGCCGAAGGCCTGTCCTTGATTCGCCTTGCGTGCGAGTCCCAGGGGTTGGCGTGCTGCCACGTCGCAGCGGATTCACGCAATTCGCAGCGCCTCGACTCCGGTCGTACGTACCTGCCCCGATTCGCCGCACGGCCGCTTTCGATATAATCGCATTCGTCTCAAAGCACCTTTGTGTCCCGTGTGACTTGCGGCATCGACCAGGCTGGTTGGTGCAGTCACTTCTTGAAAAGGGGCGACCGGACTCAATGCGAAAGTGACTCAGTATGCAAATTCAGTGGTTTCCGGGGCACATGCACAAGGCCCAGCAGCAGATTCGGGAAGCCTTGCCGAAGGTGGATCTATTCATTGAACTCCTGGATGCCCGCATTCCATTCAGCAGTGAGAACCCGATGCTGGCCGAGCTGCGCGGCAAGAAACCCTGCCTTAAATTGCTCAGCAAGAGTGACCTGGCCGACTCCCGTCGCACGGAGCAGTGGCAAACGCACCTGGAGCAGCAAAGCGGCGTGAAGGCTCGTGCCGTCTCCACGACACAGCCCGGTAAGATTGCTCGACTTACCGATCTTTGCCACAAGATGCTGCCGCATCGCCATGGACTGGGACGGCCCATTCGCACGATGATTGTTGGCATCCCAAACGTTGGCAAGTCGACGTTGATCAACATTCTGGCCGGCCGCAGCATCGCCAAGACCGGAAACGAGCCGGCCATTACCAAGAGTCAACAGCAGATTAGTATCGGCAAAGGCATCGTCTTGCTCGATACGCCGGGCGTGCTGTGGCCAAATGTTGAAAATGAAAACAGCGGCTACCGACTTGCCGCGACGGGCGCCATAAAGGATACGGCGATGGAGTATCCTGATGTGGCGTATTTCGTGGCCGGCTTTCTGCTGGAAAGTTATCCCGAGGCCTTGGCCGCGCGTTACGCGCTGGAATCGACTCCTGTGGATCAAATCTCACTGCTGGACGCGATCGGCAAGCGACGCGGATGTTTGGCCAAGGGGGGCGTGGTCGACTACGATCGAACGTCGCGGATCTTCATCAATGACTTGCGGGCCGGTGCGCTCGGACCGATCACGTTTGAGACCCCCGAGATGATTGCCGAGGAGACCGCCGCGCAACGGGCCGCCAGCGCCAAGCGTGCTGAACAGAAGCAAGCCAAGAAAGCAACTCGCCGTGCTGCTCGGAAAGGGGCCGGCAGGCGACGCCATCGTGACTAGCGGGTTTCCACTCCGCCTCACGCGTCGGTCAGCCAGTACCGCTGACGTTGGAACGGATACGTTGGCAGCTTTATCTTCGCTCGCGGCCAGGGCCGATCGACTGCCTGAAAATCGATTGTGACGCCGTGACGATGCAACTCGCCCAGGATTTGTAGCATCGCTTGCGACTCGCCGCCGCCCGTCGCCAGACACGGCCGTGGCGTCAGGCTGAACGACGATAGCTTGTCCATTACATCACGCGGCAATGATCCGTTGGGTCCCAACTCCACAAGGACGTCGCTCCCCATCTTGCCTAACGCGTCGCAACTCGCGTCAAATTGAACCGGCCCGTTCAACTGCCGTCGCCAGTAGTTGCCCGCCAAGACCTGATGGACAGGAACGACCGCGCCGGTCAGGCTGCAGATCAGCGGGCGGTCGGGCGGAAAGTAGTCGAAGCCGTCGGCTATCTGCTCGAACTGATCGAGGGCCGCTTCGTCGAACGGCGTCGTTCCGTCTGGAGCCAGCCGGGCGAGTTTCGCTTTTTCCAGCGCCATCGTGAAGCCGTCTTCCCACTTCATCACTCCCGCGGCGGAGGCGGCGGCGTACTGGCCCACGCCACAGCCGAACACCACATCGGGTTCGACGCCCCAACTCTTCCAAAGCTGGGCCAGCGCGATCTGCAATGCCAGTAAGGCCGGCTGCGACCAGTACGGTTCTGCCAATAGCGCGTCGTCGTTGAACATCGCGTCGAGCAGCGAGGCGTCACGCGCGGCTGCGGTCTGTCGGTCGCATTGGTCGAGCGCGGCGCGAAACACCGGTTCGGTCGCGTACAGTTCCTGACCGACGCCCAGGTCAGTGTGGCCCGAATTTCCGAACAGCCAGGCGACTTTCGTCGCGGACTGCGATTTGCTTCGCTGGATCGTCACGGCGTCCTGATCCTCGGCGAGCATCGCCAGCATCGACTGAGCCGTGTCGGTCGAATCCAACACCAATGCCGCGCGATGTTCCAAGTGTCGACGTCCGACGCACGTGGTGTGGCAGGCGTCCGCCAGATTGATGTCGTCCGTCTCGCGAAGCCAACGAAGGTACCGGCTCGCCAGCGCTCGCAAGGCCGCTGGCGTCTTGGCGGACAAGACCATCAGATGGTGCGAGCGGTCTGCCTGATCGCCGGACGGCGGGAGGGTCGGTTGGGCACCGCCTTCGAGAATGACGTGCGCATTGGTGCCGCTCATCCCCAGCGCACTCACGCCGGCGATCCGCTTTTCAGCGTCCGGCCAGGGAGTC
This sequence comes from bacterium, assembly GCA_030432015.1. Taxonomy (GTDB): domain Bacteria; phylum Planctomycetota; class Planctomycetia; order Pirellulales; family Pirellulaceae; genus ARS98. The sequence goes on along the minus strand of JAUIHJ010000093.1, from coordinate 10,989 downwards.
TCCTCCGTCACGATCTTGGCGCGGATTTGCTTCCAAGGAATGTGTGGGCTCGGCCGTTCGAAATGAATTTGACGGGGAATTGCGTCGTTTTGCATGGCCAGGACCACTTTAATCAATCCCGAGACGCCTCCGGCCGCTTCGAGATGTCCGATATTGGCCTTGGCAGATCCGACGAGCAGCGGTTGGTCGGCCGAACGTCCCTTGCCGAACACGGCCGCCGCGGCACGCAGTTCGATCGGGTCTCCCAAAGCTGTTCCGGTCCCGTGCGCTTCGAGATACTGCACGTCCGCCGGATTGATTCCCGCGTCCTGTACGGCTTGTTTCAGAAGCCGTTCCTGTGACCGACCGCTGGGCGCCGTTAACGCACCGCTATGGCCGTTGTGGGAGATGGCAGTTCCTCGGATCACCGCCAGAATCCGATCGCCGTCCCGTTCGGCATCGCGCAGTCGCTTAAGTAGCACGACGCCGCAGCCTTCACCGCGTCCAAATCCGTCGGCGTCGGCAGAGAACGATTTGCAGCGACCGTCTGGTGAAAGCATGCCCGCCTTGCAGAGGAGCAACGTGTTGGTGGGCGAGAGAATTGCGTTGACGCCGCCGGCGACCGCGAGATTACATCCGCCCTCCATGAGGCTCTTGACCGCCTGGCAGACCGCGACGAGCGAACTGCTGCTGGCCGAATCAATGGCGATGCTGGGGCCTTCGAACCCGAACAGGTAGCTGATCCGTCCCACGCCGGCGCTGTGTGAGAATCCGGCTCCCTGAAAACTATCAATACAGTGGTTGGCCCGCTCGTGAAGCTGGGCATAGTCGGTCGACATCAACCCCATGAAGACGCCCACAAATGGATCCGGCATCTGGTGTGGCGAAATCCCCGCGTCCTCGAACGCTTCCCATGTCGTCTCCAGCAGCATCCGATGCTGGGGGTCGGTCCAACGAGCTTCCGCCGGTGACATGCCGAAGAAATTCGCGTCAAACTGGTCGACATCCTGGAGATAACCGCCCCGTCGCGTGTACATCTTGCCCGGTTTCGGTTCCACGTCGTAGTACGAATCCAGATCCCAGCGATCAGCCGGGATCTCTCCGGTCGCATCGATGCCCTGTTGCAAAACCTGCCAGTAGGCATCGATGCCGGTCGCACCGGGAAACCGACAACCGAGGCCGATGATCGCAACGGCCTCACCGGTTGTGCTCGCCTGGACGGCGATTGGAGCCTCCTCCTCCACGGTGTCCTTGAGCAATTCCAACAGGTGGTCCGCCAGCCCGTCGACCGAAGGATAGTCAAATGCGATGGTGGGCGGGATGGCGTATTCACTACCGACTTGTTGCTGAAGGTGTGTGCTGAGTTCAACCGCCATCAGGGAATCGAGTCCTAGTTCGGCAAGTTGTGTCTCTGGTTCTGGTGGCTGCGGCAACGAGAGGATGTGTTGCAGCTCGGCCTGTACATGAGCGACGACGAGTTCGCGCCGGTCGGATTCCGGCGTCTCGCGAAGCTTTTCCACCAGGACCGCTCGTCCCGGCACTGCGTTGGTCGCGTCTGGCCAGACGGCATCCAGAATGGGCGGCGCTTGGCTCGGCAGCCGTTGCCGCATGCGTCCCCAATCGACGTCGAGCACCGTTGCTTGAATCGTTTCGCTGGTGATCAGGTGTTCCAGCACATCGTGGGCCTCGTCCGAAGACAGCGGGCTCATGCCCTGGCGTGCGAGCCCTTTGGTCACCGTCTCGGTGGCGGCCATCCCCTCGTCCCATGGCCCCCAATTCACGCTCAAGCCCGGCAGCCCGTCGCGCACGCGTTGCTGCGCCAAGCCATCGAGGTAGGCGTTGGCCATGGCGTAATTGGCTTGTCCTGGCGAACCCAGAATGGAAGCCGCCGATGAGTAAAGGATGAAAAAGTCGAGCGGCATGTCCAGCGTTTGCTCGTGCAACATCCACGCTCCAGTCACTTTTGGAGCGAGCACCTTTTCAAAGCTGGTCCAGGACTGTTCCGCTAACAGGCCGTCGCTGAGGACCCCTGCCGCATGAATGATTCCTCGCAGGGGCGGCAATTCGTCCTTCACTTCAGCGACCAACTGCTTTACGCTGGTGGCGTCACCGACGTCAGCAAGTTTGACATGGACCCGCGCGCCACGTTGTTCCATTTCTTCGATCATCGCCACCGTCGATTCGCTGGGAGCCCTACGCGACACGAGCACGATGTGGCCGGCCTTGTGACCCGATAGCCATTCTGCGGCGCGACGGCCGAGCATGCCCAAGCCGCCGGTGATGAGGTAGGTGCCCTCTGGGTCCACGATCACGCGTTCCTCGTCTGGCTTGACCCGCAAGGGCGCCAACCGCGGCACGAAGACGTTCTCCGAACGCAACGCAATCTGACTTTCGCGCGAATCGGTCAACAACAGATCAACCACAGCGGAGGATGGAGTGGCCAGTTGTTCGACATCGATCACGCGACAGCGCAGTGCCGGATGCTCCGTTCCGATCACGCGCCCGAAGCCCCAGAACTGGCTGGCGTGTGGCAAGATGTTGTCCTCTGGGGTGACCGCGGCGCCGTTTTGCGTTACCAGTTGCAAACCACGTTCCAGCCATTCAATCTTGAGCGACCGCAGGGAGTGCAACAGCCCGAGAAGTCCGCGGCAATGCAATTCGGTTTGTGCGAGTCGCGCGGCGCGGTCGGGCGCGGGCGCGGACGGATCGACCAACCAGACCACGCCGCTGAGCCCTGTTTCCGGCCCGTCACCCAGGCTCCCCAGCAGTTTGTCCCAGGCGGATGGCTCGTTGGCAGGAACCGCGGCGCGTGCATCATCTGGTACGAGGGTTGTATCCGCAGCAGTTAGGGCGACGCGGATGCATTGCTGCCCTTTGGCCATCAATTGTGAGGCCATCTGGCCATCATCCAGGTTGGCGTCGCTCACGATCAGCCATCGCCCTGGTCGCGTGTTCGGCTCCGGCAATCGCTCGGGCCGCCAGTCCACAGCGTACAGGAGTCGTTCGGGGCCAGAGCCCACCATTTGCCGCAACGCCGAGCGGCTGACGGCGCGCAGTTTCAAGGCGTCGATCTGGGCAAGGACGACGCCCTGGTCGTCAAAGAGCGTGATGTCGGCAGTCCGCAGGTCGCCTTCGGATTCGCGCCATTGGGCGTGGCTCCAAACGGCCTCTGGCAGCGGACCAAAACTTTGAAAACGCTCGATTCCAACCGGCAGAAAGAGCGACGAGTCAGGGTCACGAAATAGCCCGACGGCCAGCGACTGGAAGGCTCCGTCCAGGACCATCGGAGGAATCACATACCCGCGTGCGTCGCCGACCAACTGCAACCTCGCCAGCACGTCCGATTCACCGAATCGCAGCGACTCGATCGTTTGAAATGCCGGTCCATACTGCAGTCCGAGCGAATAGAACATCTCGTAGAATTCGGCGGCCTCGATCGCTTGATCACAACGTGCTTCCAGTTCGTCACGCTGCACCGAAGCGGGCGGTCGCGGTTGCGCCGTGGTAATGGTCGCAGAACAGTTGCGCGTCCACTGTGGCGTCGATGCGGGCATCGAGTGGATCTCGATGGTCTCTTGCTCCCCGCCACGACGTACAACGGATTGCAGACTGGCTGGCTCGTGCATCTGCAGCGGCACCTCGAATGCCAACTTCTCCAGAGCGACGTTGCCCCCGCACGCCGCGAGGGCCATCTCGACATAGGCCGCACCGGGAAAGACGATGTCGCCAAAGACCGCGTGATCTTGCAGCCAGTGTGGTTGATCGGGAGCCACCCATTTTTCGTATCGTTGTTCGTGCTGTACTCCAGCAAGCAAACGTTTTTCACCCAGCAGCGGGTGCGTCGTGTTCTTGGCGACATTCACGCCACCGGGAATTGGCGGGCCCCAGAATCGCTTTCGCTGAAAGGTGTAGGTCGGCAAAGCGACCCTTTGCGCAGGGCGTGCTCCGCGTAACGCGTCGAAGTCGAGTCGCACGCCTTGTGTGTGTAGTCGAGCCAACGTTTGAGTGAGCGCTTCTGTCGCATCCACATCACGACGTAACGAGGGAATCAGGGCGGACGGAGTCCCGGACCAGCACGCCGCGGCCATGCCGGTCAAGAACGGCTGCGGTCCCAACTCGATCACGATGTCGCAACCTGCCTTGGTCAGGGCCTGTACACTGTCGTCGTATCGCACCGGTTCACGAAGTTGACGCCGCCAATAGCGACCGTCAGGAATCTGATCGACCGGCATCACAGCGCCGGTCACGTTACAGACCAACGGGCATTGGCCGGATTGGAACGTGATCGTATCGGCAATCGCGGCGAATTCATCCAAGATCGGATCCAGCATTGCTGAATGAAACGCATGCGACGTCGTGAGGCCTTTGCAGCGAATTCCCTGCTCCTTGAAGGCGCGACTCGCTGCCGCAATCGCTTCCGCGCGGCCACTGATTACGATGTGCGACCCGTTGTAGGCAGCGACGGAGACATCGGGGAGCGCCGCAATGGCCTGCTGCACGATGTCAGCTTTGGCAAACACCGCAGTCATCGCGCCGCCGGCGGGTAGGCTTCCCGTCAGACGACTCCGTTCGTGGATCAGGCGAAGGCCGTCTTCCCAGTCCAACATGCCCGCGACGCACGCTGCCGAATACTGGCCAAGGCTATGCCCCATGACGATGTCTGGTTGCATCCCCCAACTCGACATGAGTTTCGCCAGCGCGATGTGCAGCGCAAACAGGGCCGGCTGGGTCCACGTGGTCTGGTTCAGAAGTGTCCCGTTCTTGAACATGACGTCCAGCAACGACCCGCCACGGAATTCACGGAGTCGCTGGTCGCAGCGGTCCAGGACATCGCGGAAGACGGGCTGCGTCGCATAGAGTTCCGCTCCCATCCCCGCGTATTGCGATCCCTGGCCGGTAAACTGCCAGGCCACGACCGGCTTCAAACGTGCCTGGCCGCGGATGACTTCTGCGGGCGTCGTACCGGTTGCCAACTCGGCCAGCATGCGTTGGGCATCGCCGATGGACTTTGGTGCGCACGCGACGCGTCGCTCGAAATGCCGGCGTCCGGTACCGGCCGTCGAGCAGACATCGGACAGGTTGGCATGCGGATTGGCGGCGAACCAATCAGCGTAACGGGCGGCAAGTTGCTGCACGGCTTCGTCGGTTTTCCCGCTGAGCACCAGCAGATTGATGGCCCGCGCGGCTGGATCCGTTGACGCATCGCGGCGGACGCTGTCAGACGACTTGCCGTTGTCAGAAGGCACCGCCGGGCGGGGCGCTTCGACAACAATATGCGCGTTGGTACCACTCATTCCAAAGGCGCTGACGCCGGCGATACGCTGCTCTGGATTGGGCCAGGCCGTGGACTCGGTGACGATTTTCACCGCCAGATCGTCCCATTTGATGTGAGGATTAGGCACCTCGAAGTTCAGGTGGGGAGGGATCTTGTCGTGCTGAATGGCCAAGATGACTTTGATCAGTCCCGCCATGCCGGCCGCCGCTTCCAGGTGACCAATGTTCGTCTTGACGGAACCGACCAAGAGGGGATGCTGCTTGTCACGCCCGGTCGCCAACACCGCGGCGGCGGCTTGCATCTCCAGAGGGTCACCCAGTTCCGTGCCGGTCCCATGGGCCTCCAGGTAATCGACATCGGTCGGTGCGACACGGGCCATGGCCAACGCGGCGCGGATGGCCCGCTGTTGAGCGTCAGGATTCGGAGCGGTGAGGCCGCTGCTGGTGCCGTTATGGGTAATCGCCGATCCGCGAATCACGGCCAGCACGGGATCGCCATCGCGGTGGGCATCCGATAGCCGTTTCAGGGCCACGACGCCGCAGCCTTCGCCACGCAGATAACCATCGGCACTTGCATCAAAGGCACGCGAATGGCCTTGCGGTGACAACGCATGCAGCTTACAGGTCAACACCGTTGTCTTGGGCGAAGTCATGACGTTGACACCGCCAACGATTGCCCGTTCGCATTCACCAAGACGGAGGCTCTGGCAAGCCAGATGGAGTGCGACCAACGATGAGGAGCAGGCCGTATCGACCGCCAAGCTGGGCCCTTGCAATCCCAGGTAATAGGATAGCCGTCCGCAGAGGAAGCTCCCGGCCGAGCCCGTTGCGATGTAGGGATTCAGTGCCAGCAGCGAGTCGCTGGCTTCGTTTTGGTAATCATTGTGCATCCAGCCGATGAAGACTCCGGTGTCGACGTTCATCGCGTTGGAAGCCCAACCCGCGTGCTCGATCGCTTCCCAACTGCATTCGAGAAATAACCGCTGTTGCGGATCGACCCACGTTGCTTCGCGTGGTGAGATGCCAAAAAAATCGGCGTCCATCTCGTCGATCTTGTCGAGAAAAGCGCCACGCCGCGCGTACATCTTGCCAGCTGTTTCCGGGTCGGAATCATAGTACGCCTCGAGATCCCAACGCTCGGCAGGAATCTCACTGACTTCGTCCGCACCGTTGATCAGGCTCTCCCAGAAGGCGTCTGGGCTGTTGGAACTCCGTGGAAAGCGACAGGCCATCGAGACAACTGCGATCGACTCGTCCCGCAGCTGTTGAGCATCGGCAAGCTGTTGCTTAAGCTCGCGAATTCGAAGTAACGCTTGCTTCGTCGCCGAGAGCGCCGGGTTGTCGGTGGTGTTGGACATTGGTTACTCGTCAATCTCGCGAAGAAGCGCTTCTAACGCTTGCTGTTCAGACATGCTGTCAATCGATTCGGCGGAGCTTGCCGAAGGTGTTTTCTGGATCGGCCGAGTTGCCGATTGTGCGGTTGCTGTCGCCTTCGGCGGACGTGACTCGGACTCAAGCTCCGTCAGCAAAAACTTGGCCAGGTCGGCGATCCGTGGATGATCAAAGGCCAGCGTGGGTGATAGCCGCACGTTGGATCCCACTTGGGTTTGCACCCGTTCAGCCAGCGTGACCATCATTAACGAATCCATGTCGGTCTCCATCAGCAGGGCATCGGCCGCGGGTGCCGCGTCACGCTCGGTAAGCAGTCGTATCTCGTCCTGTAGATACGCGGTCAGCACCCGTTCGCGACCGGCGGGGTGCGTCGCACCGAGCCGTTCCAAAAGCGAATATTCCACGCCGCGTGGGGCCGTGGCGGATGGTCGACCGCCCGGCGAGGTGCCCGTGATTTCGTGGCCGGAGTCTTTTGCGAGCAGTGCGTCAAGCTGTTGACGCAATTCAGTCTTCAACACTTTGCCCGCCGGATTCCGAGGGAGTTGGCCGGTTAGCAGAATTTCCGCTGGCACTTTGTAGGCGGCCAAATGCTGCCCGCCAAATGTGCGAATCGACTCGGGGCTGGGTGTTGAGTTCGGCCGCGGCACAATGGAGGCAACGACCTTTTCGCCCCAGATGTGATCTTCGTGGCCCACCACGGCCACATCGGCGATGTCGGGATGATCGAGCAGGACCCGCTCCACTTCGGCTGGAAAGACCTTGAGCCCGCCGACCGCAATCATGTCCTTGAGGCGATCCACAATGAAGAAATAGCCCTGGTCGTCCATCGTGCCAATGTCGCCCGACATGAACCAGCCGTCGCGAATCGCCGCCTCGGTATCTTCGGGACGATTCCAGTAACCCAGCATGACATTCGGACCGCGGATCGCGATCTCGCCGGGCACGTCGGGAGGACAATCCTGGCCGGTCGCCGGGTCGATGATCTTCATCTCGACCAGATCGACCGGCACGCCGATCGAGCCCGGTTTGAATTTCAGTCGGTGGTTGTAGCTGGCGAAGGGCGCGGTCTCGGTCAGCCCGTAGCCTTCGTAGATCGGCATCCCAAACGTCTCTTGCCATTGGGTGGCAACTTGCGGAGGAAGCGTCGCCGCTGCCGAGAAGCAATATTCGATGGTGCTCAGATCTTCACGCGTGCAAGCATCCAGCATCAGTTGGAACATCGTGGGGACGCCGAACAACCGATTGACCCGTTGGCGGCGGATCAGCTGCTTCGATTCATTGAGGTCGAAACGACGCTGCATCACGATCGTCGCACCCACATTCAGGCCGGAGTTCAGCAGGGCGTTCTGTCCAAAGCAATGAAAGAGTGGGACTGCCAGCAGGAGTCGATCGCCAACCCGCATTTCGCAGAGATGATTGAAGGCGTGGACGGTCGCCCGCACATTCTGGTGGGAGAGCGTCGCCCCCTTGGGAAATCCCGTCGTTCCCGAGGTGTAGAGAATCGTGGCGGGCGCGTCCGGTTCCATCTCAGCGAAGCTGTGCGAGGCGATCGCGCTTCCTTCGGCGAGCGGCTGGCGATCGCAATGCCGCCCGTCATCGGCGGCTTCGAGCTGATGTGCGACGCACGACGGCAGGTGGGCCACCGCAGTCGGCAGGGTATCCGCCGTGCCAATCAAGACGTCCGCGGCGCAGTCCGCCAGGATGAAGGCGACCTCTTCGCCGGTCAGGCGCGTATTAATCGAGACCGCGATCGCACCGACACGCAGCACGGCGTAGTACCAGACGACAAACGCCGGGACATTCCCGATGACGATGCCGACACGATCGCCACGATCCACGCCGAGGTCGAGGAGCCGCTGCGCCGCGTGGCCTGACAATCGTTCCAGGTCCGCGTAGGTCAGTTCGCCACTTTCAAAGATCAGGGCGACGCTGTCAGGAAATAGCTGCGAACCGCTGATGATGTTCTGGCAGATGTTCATGGGCATTGTCGTTTGTGGAAGGCGTCAACAGCCGAGCTCAAATTTGCACAGTGATGCGGTGATCGGCGCCACGGCGGTTGTGATTGCACCCGACGCCTCGATTGAAGCCGCCAGTCGGCTTAGGTGGTGCTCCAATGACTGGTCTCGGTCGTTATAAACAAACGGTGATGACTTGGTCGGCCTGGAATCGACCGTCTCATGGATGGCCTCGTAAAGCGGCACCAGCAGCGGCCCGATGACAGCTCGCCCGTCATAGTGTCCATGCGTGGCGTAGGCCCGCAGATCGACGGCCTGGGCGGCAAAGATCAAGGCCACCGAAGCATAGTGCCGGTACAATTCGACCGATCGGGCCGCCAGATTCGCAGCTCCCCAACTCAGCCCATTCACATTCTGGTTGAATTGTTCCGCGTGGGTCGGGAAATGTTCGACGATGGGATTGCCCAGGTAGGTCAGCAACGGCATGATCGAATTGCCGGTGATCTGCAGCCCTTTGAGTCCCATATTGAACGAGACATCGCGGTTTCCTAACAGGGAGGCGGGCAACCCGCGGCTGAATTCGGGGGTGACAAGCTGCGCGATCTGCACATCAAGATGTTTTGCCAGCAGGCCCAGAAAACGACGCAGATCGTCCATCGCGACTCCCAGGTACTGCCCCAGGAAGTTGCCGCTTTGGAAAAACCTGGCATTGTCGGCATCGATCAGTGGATTGTCGGTGACCGAGTTCATTTCCGTCTCGACAACGCGCGCAACACGCGCCATTCCTTCGACAATCGGTCCGAGGTACTGTGGCAAACACCGCAACGAGTATCGGTCCTGCAAATGAAGGTCGTCATCGGTGTATTCGGCGGCGTCTTGATTGTGGGTTGAATCAACGGCTTTCGTTGCCAGCAACTGCCGCATCCAGGTCGCTGACCAGCGCTGGCCCGGGTGAGGTTTGCACTCGTGAACGAATGGCAGAAACGGTTCCTCATGACCCAGCAGTGCCTGGATCATCATGCCGTGGGTCGTCATCGCCAGCGCCAGATATTCACGCGCCGAATGCACGCAGTTGGCAGCAATCCCGGCTGAGAAGGACGTGCCGTTGACGATGGCCAAGGCCTCCTTGGGAAGCAACTCCAGGGGTTCAAGGCCGAGCTCCGCGAGTGCCACATGGCTGTCCAGCACTCGGTCGCCAATCGCCACCTGACATGCTGTGGCTTGCCCGGTGATCGCGCGCGCGATGGTCGCCAGCGGAACGAGATCTCCGCTGGCTCCAATCGATCCAAGTTCCGCCACCACCGGCGCGGCTCCGGCATTCAGGAACACCAAGAGTCGTTCGACGATCTCCAGTCGCACGCCAGAAACGCCCCGCAACAACATGTTGGCGCGCAATAGCATGGTGGCCAGAACATGGGCGCGGTCGATCGGGCGGCCCGCACCGGTTGAAAGGAACGAAAGAAGATTCGCTTGCGAGGCCGCTGCTTCGGCAGGTGGTACCGGGATTTCCGCCAAGCTGCCGAATCCGGTCGTGACGCCATAGACCCGCCAGCCCTCATCCACGGCCTGGCGGACCAGGGCTTCAGCGGCCTGCATGCGATCGAGAACGGTGGCGTCACCCGTAATCGATAGCTGACAATGTCCTGCCGCAACCCGGCGCACATCGTCAATGCCAAGGTCCTGACCTTGCAAGCAAAGGACGGCTGGTTTGCCGCTTGCGGGAATCTCGGTGCTACTCTTGTGATCTGACATCAACAACGCCTGACTGATGATTCGTTCTGAGTGATGCGCTTGAAGTGCGTCTCGCCATCGTAACCAGCTTACGCGGCGAAGTGTGGTTGCCGCCGTCCGTTATGATCGTGCACTTGCACGTCGGCCGCGAAGCATGAGTAACAGATACAACGAGGGCACAAAGTATAGGGCCAGGAGCGTCGCACCGCCGACTCCGCCCGCGATGGTGATCGCCAGGGGGGGCCAGAAGCCACCGCCGCTGAGGACCAACGGCGTAAAGCCGGCCATCGTTGTCAGCGATGTGGCCACGACGTGTCGCGTGCAGCCCACGACGACGTCGCTGATCGCTTCGACATCACCCTGCTTCGCCTGTGGGTTCTCCCGAATGCCCGCCATGACGACGATCGCGTCGTTGATGGCAACTCCCGCCAGGCCCATGGTGCCGACGATGGCCATGAAGCCGAACGGGTAGCCGAATAACCACAAGGCACCCAGCCCCAGTCCAATCGAGAGGCCCCCGACCGCCGCGATGACCATCGAGACGCGAAACGACCTGAAGGAAAAGACCAACGTAGCCATGATCAAGGCCACCAGCAGCACAGCATCGGCGACCAGATTTCCGACCGCTTCCTGCCGCTTGGATGCTTCGCCACCGTAC
>JAUIHJ010000841.1 GCA_030432015.1 bacterium | reverse complement strand
GACACAAGCGGGGTTACAGCAAGGGGGGGACTCCGGGCCGGCTGTGACCGCGGGAGATCCGGCGTCGAGCTATCTGATGGAGCGAATTGAAGCGGGCGAGATGCCGCCGGCGATTCGGGGCACCGCGCGCCCACTTCCCGCCACGGAAGTTGCGGTCATTCGAACTTGGATTGCCGCTGGCGCTGGTTGGCCCGCAAGTCGGACATTGAGTCTGTATGAAGCGACCACCGACGCGCGTGCCGGATTGGACTGGTGGGCGCTGCAACCGGTCCGACGGCCCCCGGTGCCAGACATCCACGACCGACGTCGGGTGGCCAACCCGATCGACGCTTTCGTCCTGGCTGGTCTCCAGCGGCAAGGTATGACTCCGGCGCCGCCGGCAGATCGCCTGACCCTGCTGCGACGCGCCTACTTCGACCTCGTCGGCCTGCCACCGACCCCGCAGCAGGTCGCCGAATTCCTCGACGACCCCGCGCCCAATGCATTCGAAAAAGTGGTTGATACGCTGCTGGCGTCCGACCACTATGGCGAACGCTGGGCCCGCTATTGGCTCGACCTGGTGCGATTTGCAGAGACGTGCGGCTACGAACGTGACCAGTTGAAGCCCAACATCTGGCGCTATCGAGATTGGGTGATCAAGGCCTTGAACTCCGATCTGCCGTACGACCAATTCGTCACGCACCAACTGGCCGGGGATGAAATCCCGGACCGGAATGAAGACTCCGTCATTGCAACAGGCATGTTGCGTGCCGGTACTTGGAATGACGAACCGAATGATGCTGCCGATTACCTGTACGAACGCCTTGAGGACATGGTCCATACAACGTCTTCGGCCCTGCTGGGTTTGACCGTCAAGTGCGCCCGCTGCCACGATCATAAGTTCGATCCGATCCAACAGACCGACTACTATCGCCTGGCCAGTTTTTTTTGGGCCGGGTACATCGGGCAGGCGAACCTGGGCGGGCCCGATGCGAAACAACTGGGATACGATGTCTTCGGTTGGACGGACAAGGGGCGTGACGCGGCGCCGCTGCATCTCTTACATCAGGGAGAACGGAGTCGTCCCGGCGCGAAAGTCGCACCAGGTTTTTTGTCGGCAATTCCCGCCCTGGACCGGCCGTTGCAGCCGCCACCGGAATCGAGCCGCACCACGCAGCGTCGACTCCAGTTTGCCCGCTGGGTCATGGACCGCCGCAATCCCTTGACGGCCCGTGTGATGGTCAATCGCTTGTGGCTGCACCATTTTGGCGAAGGGCTCGTCCGAACGCCCAACAATTTTGGCTTCAAAAGTGATCCACCCTCGCACCCGCAGCTATTGGACTGGCTGGCGGTCGAGTTCATCGATGGTGGTTGGAAGCTGAAGCGATTGCACCGACTGATCATGTTGTCCAACACGTATCGTCAGTCATCGCAGCATCCGCATTACGACGACTACGCGCAACGCGATTCGCTCAATCGATCCTTGTGGCGGTCACATCGCCGACGTCTGGACGCCGAAGCGTTGCGTGACGCAATGCTCGCTGCCAGCGGACAGCTTAACCCGTTGTTGGGCGGCCCCAGCTTCTTTCCCATGATGAGCGATGAGGCCTTGGAGGGGCTGTCTCGGAAAGGCAAGGCGTGGAATCAATCGCCTGCCGACCAACGCGCTCGCCGCAGCATCTACATGATGACCAAGCGTTCCCGGTTGCTGCCCCTGATGACCACGTTCGATTTCGGCAACACCAGCCTGCCGTGCGGACAGCGTGACGTAACGATCGTCGCGCCCCAGGCCTTGGCGCTACTAAATAACGCGTTTGTCCACGAACAAAGCGAAGCATTCGCGGGCAGGTTGATCGCCACAGAACCGGCACTCGATGGACAGATCGAACTTGCCTGGCGCATCGCGCTCAGCCGATCTCCGCGGCTGGACGAAATCGAAGCGGCCACCGCGCATGTCAAGGCACAGCGCGAACATTTTCGGTTACAGGATGTGGACGCGAAGTCGTCGCGCCGTCCAGACTTTTTGGCGCTCGCATCGCTCTGCCATGTGTTGCTGAATACCAACGAGTTTATCTTTGTCGATTGACGACTCCCGTGCTAGAGTACGCCGTCGTGTCGGTTTTCGGGTTGTGATCGCAGGTCGTGAACCGCGGCGGACCGCGGCTGGCCAGCCTTTCACCGGTAGGAGAATCACCGTGTCAATGAGACCTTCGTCCGCGATCAATACGGAGACAGCGACCAGGGCACGGCAAAGGCTCTTTCCGTGCGGTCAAACGCGACGCGAATTCGTGTGGCAGATGGGAGGAGGATTTGCAGGCGTTGCCCTTTCCTCGCTGCTGTCTGGCGATGGCTTTTTCGCACGACATGCTGCCGGTGAAACACCTGCAGGCACGGGCAAGGAACTCGACACCCTCCACGCGCGCGGCGCGGCCGGTCCTCTGGCGCCCAAGCCCGGTCATTTTGTCGGCCGGGCCAAGAGTTGCATTTTCCTGATGATGAACGGCGCGCCCAGCCAGGTCGACACGTTTGATTACAAACCCGAGTTAGCCAAATATGCCGGACGCAGCTTGCCGGCGGACAAGAACTATATCAACTCGGGCAATCGCAAGGTTGGCTTTCTCACGCCCGCTTGGCGGAAGTTTCGCCCTGGTGGCGAGAGCGGATTGTTGATCTCGGATTACTTTCCAAACGTTCGCAAGCACGCTGACAAATTGGCTGTCGTCAATTCGTGCCACACCGACAGTCATGCGCACGGCTCCGCTTTGGTGGCGATGAACACG